>JBQCEI010000205.1:0-2261 GCA_051960375.1 Aureliella sp.
CTCGGGCTTCTTCGGATCGGGCTGCTCGCGAGCCACTTTCAACACAACCGCAGCGTCGGTGTGTTCGCAGTAGAACTTAACGATGTGGGTGACCTGGCGATGCACTTCGAAGAAGATCTGAGCGCGAGCTTCGTCGAACTCTTTGTTCTTGCGGACGACTTCCAAGCGGAATTGCGTGTCGGCCTCGGCGATCGCCTTCTCCTTGGCCATGTAGTCAGGAGTGCCCTCGGTGTAGTTCTCGCGCAGTTCTTCCATCTGCTTGAGGATCGCTTGGCGCTTTTGCTCGAACTTAGCACCCTCGGCTTCGGTCTGAGCCTTAATGCCCTCGATCTGCTGCTTCATCGTCGGGTGATTGCGCAGAATGTATCCCAGATCGATGACGGCGATCGGCGGGGTGCGCTGTTGAGAAGCGGCGGGTGTGGCGCCGGCCTGCTGGGCCGTTCCTTGGGCTTGTGCGGTGGCAGTCAAGAGTGACATGCCAGCGACGAGCGTGATTACGAAACTCCGAATGCACACGTTCAGCACTCCTTGCTTACGTTCGGCGTTTAAGCGACGCGGGGCATCCGATCCTTCCGAACACCCATCCATTAAATTATTCGTCTGCGGACCCTGCGAGAGTCCGAATGCCGGCACATTGTGACGCGTGGCCCGCGCCAGGTAAAGAGCGAAATTTTTTCTTCACTAAGTCCCTGCTGCGGCACCCCTTACACCCTCGTTCCCAGGCTCTGCCTGGGAACGCGCTGTCTTGGAGGCTCTGCCTCCTTCGCACCTGCCGAGAAGGCTGGCCTGCTTGCCGGGTGCTGCGAGGCGGAGCCTCGAAGACAGTGCGTTACCAGGCGGAGCCTGGGAACGAGGATGTAAGTGGGAGTGTGGGAAGGGTTTAACGCTCGGAGGGGCTCTGTAAGACTGTTTTTTCACCGCGGAGGACGCGGGGAGCGCGGAGGAAGAGGGAGAACGCTAGAATGGGCGGTCGCACGCCCGCGGCTTCGCATCTCCTTCTCTCGACGTTCCGCAAAAAATAGCTCCTATGTCCGATACCCTCAGCGAGTTGCTCGGTAAGATCCATCACGGCGATTGCGTGCAAGGCATGCAGGGGATTCCCGACGGGATGATCGATCTGGCCTTTGCCGATCCGCCGTTCAACATCGGCTATGAATACGACGAGTACGACGACCGGCTCGACAGCGAAAAATACCTCGAGTGGTCCGCCGCTTGGATGGGTCAGGTCTATCGCGTGCTCAAACCGACTGGCACGTTCTGGCTAGCGATCGGTGACGAGTACGCAGCCGAGCTGAAAATCGAAGCCCAAAAACTCGGCTTCCACTGCCGCAACTGGGTCGTGTGGTATTACACCTTCGGAGTGCATAGCAAGAACAAGTTCACTCGCTCACACGCGCACTTGTTCTACTTCGTGAAAGACCCGGCGCAGTTCACCTTCAACTTCAGCGCGATCGCGGTGCCATCGGCTCGTCAGCTCGTCTATCAAGACCGCCGAGCCAACCCGGCGGGCCGCAGCCCCGACGACACCTGGATCTTGCGGCCGCAGGATTGCCCCGATGGGTTCGGCAGCGATGAAGACACGTGGTATTTCCCTCGCGTCGCCGGCACGTTCAAAGAACGCGCCGGATTTCACGGCTGCCAGATGCCCGAACAACTGCTCGGGCGCATCATCCGCGCTTGCTCAAACGAAGACGAGATCGTGCTCGATCCTTTCTCCGGCAGCTCGACCAGCGTGGCCGTGGCCAAGAAGCTCGGCCGGCGGTTTCTCTCCTTCGAACTCTCAGCCGAATATCAACGGCTGGGCATGCAGCGACTCGCCGGCATCGAAGTTGGCGATCACCTCGAGGGAGCCGCAGACCCGAAGCTCAGCGCTCCAGCCACCCACGAAGCCCAAGCTCGCCCCACGCGCAAACGCCGCCCCACACGCAAACAAGATTTACTCCCCGGCCTCGAGGCGGATTAACTCCTCGTTCCCAGGCCCTGCCTGGGAACGCACTGTCTTGCAGGCTCCGCCTGCGGAACCCGCCGAGAAGGCCAGCCTGTGTACCGGGTGCAGCGAGGCCGAGCCGCGAAGACAGTGTGGCACTGGCTATGCCAGTGGCTCTTTTTTCGAAGTTCACCGCCTGCACGACCCAAAAGCCTACGACGGTGAACTGTCTTGCAATACTTCTACTGAGGAAGTTGGATTCGCAGTGGAAGGCTTTACCGGCATTCCGACCCTTCGACTTCGACGCAGAAGACACTGGCATAGCCAGTGCCAC
>JBQCEI010000206.1:0-2051 GCA_051960375.1 Aureliella sp.
CGGCCGCTCCGCTTTGCCCCAGGCTATTATGTTGCTGCCCCTTTGGGGCGAAGAAGCGCTCCTCGCCCGCTTCGGGCAGAGGGGCTGATTCCATCAACTACCAACCTCTACTGCCTGCCCAGCACCAGCAAGCACATGTCGTCGGCTTGGGTCGTGCCTTCGATGTGTTTGATGACGGTTTGCGTGACATTCTCACCAATTTCCTGAACGCACGTCAGGGGACTGGCCAGCAGCTCTTCCAGCCGAGCAATGCCGAATGCATCGCCGGCCAGGTTGGGCGCTTCGTGAATGCCGTCGGTGTAGAGCACCAGGCGTTCGCCGGGAGCGAGCGTGATCGAACTGAGGTCGTACTCGAGGTCGTCCATGATGCCCAGCGGGAGCCCAGACTCGGCTTCGCCCGGCTGCAGAATCTGGTCGGCGCCTCGCCGCCACAGCGGAGGCATGTGGCCGGCGTTAACGATCTCGATCGCGCCGCTCTTTGGATCGAGCACCAGGCATAAGAAGGTGATGAACTTCTCAACGCCGAGTCCCGACATGCGGGCGTTGAGCGTGCCGATGGCCCGGTTGACCGATTGGCTCGAGGCGAGCGCAAAGCGCGTTTCGGCTGAGAGCTTGGCCATGAGCATCGCGGCCGAGACGCCGTGGCCGACGACGTCGGCGACGACGATCGCAATCCGCTGATCGGGCAGCGGAATGTAATCGAAATAGTCGCCGCCGATTTGCTGAGCCGGTTGGTAGAAGTGATAGAACGAAAAACCTTCCAGGTCCGGATGCTTGGCCGGCAAGAAGGCTTGCTGGACGCGGCGAGCCAGATCGAGATCTTGTTCGAACAGTCGCTGCTCGACCAGTTGTTCATGCAGCTGCGCATTCTCGATCGCGACGCCTGCCTGAGCGGCCACGGCGGTCAAGATTTCCAGGTCCGGTTCCTCGAAGCGACGGCGCTGATTGAGCGTATCCATTTGGATCGCGCCGATCGGCTCTCCTTCACTGCTCAGCAGCGGAGCGACGATCATCGAGCGAATGCGAAAGTCGGTGACGCTCTGCGACATTTCAAAGCGTTCATCGCTCGAAGCGTCGAGCGAAATGAGAGCGTGCCGATCGTCCATCACCTGCCGCATGACGGTGCGGCTGATGCGGAAAGTTTCCTGCATGTCGGCTTGCCGCGTCTTGAGCCACTTGGGGATCAGCTCGCCGTGCTTGCCGCGGAGCACGATAAAGCCGCGATCGGCCTGCACGAAGATGCGGAACAGCGTGTCGAGCACCTTGGGCAGAACTTCATCGAGCACCACCGCTTTGCCGAGGCTTTGAACGATCTCGAGCACCGCCGCCAGCCGCACTTCGGCATTGGTGGTCAGCTGCGAGCCGGCTGCGCCGCTGCGCACATCGATCTTGGAAGTAACCGCTCGAGAGGAGCCTTCCGGGTCATCGACCAGCAGCACGCCGAAGGTCGACGAGCCGTCTTTGATGGCGGTCGAATCGTAGAGAGCTTGCGAGTTGTCGGTATGGAACGAGAACTCTAGATCGCAGATGCGAACCAGGTCGCCATCAGCGAGGGTCGTTGCGCCGGAGATCAGATGGCCGTTGAGGAAAGTGCCGTTGCGGCTCTTGAGATCTTCCAGTTGCAGATCGTCGCCGCGGCGGACGATGCGGGCATGTTGCCGGCTGACCGCGCCGGCGTCCAGGATGACATCGCACTCGGGATGCCTTCCCAAAATGACGACCGCTTGATCCAGTTCATAGCGCGTGCCCTGCGCCGTGCCGTTGATTGCGGTGAGGTACGCCATGAGTGCGTCTCAAGGGGTAAAGTGCTCGGGCGGGATTTTGAGCGGGGCCGGTAGGCTTGACCTGTGTGGCACTGGCTGTGCCAGTGCCTTTTGTTTCGAAGTTTACCGCGTTCAGCCCCTCAACCGCTCTCGATGGCGAACTGTCTTGCAGAGTTGCGGTCGAAGTCGATTTGCACTGGAGCGCTTTGCCGGGTCTTCTAACACTTCAACTTCGAAGCAGAAGACACTGGCATAGCCAGTGCCACACCAGGCGGCCAGCAAGCTATT
>JBQCEI010000207.1:0-3555 GCA_051960375.1 Aureliella sp.
GCTTTGGAGTTTTATTTTTTTTGGTTTTTTTTATCTTGTTTTTTTTTTGTTAAGCGACGTCATGTATTTGCCTGGTACTAAAGTCCAAGTTTTTAGGTGAGATAAGAAGCGTCAGTCGCGAAGCGACGACATGAGCGTTCCATCATGAAATTCGTGAAAACGAATCTCATGCCGTCGCTTCGCGACTCTAGCGGGAAACCGGGACCCGCCCACACCTGGGACTCGCGTCCCAGGCTAATGCATGCCGTCGCTTCGCGACTCAAAGAAAAGCGAGGAGAGAGCGGAGGTAAAAGCACGCAGCGACGCCGCGCGGCACGGGGTTTGCGTTGGGCTTGGCGTGCAAAGGACCGAACCAAAGGGCTGATACGTGCGCGCAGCAAGTGTGCACGGCGAGGAAGTTGTCGCTATGAATCGGAGACGAGAAAGTCCGCTGGCCGTCATTTCGTTTGCGGCGAACTTCCTGATCGCTGGGCTCGTCATCGCGGCGCTCTATTTAGCCCAGGACGTTTTCATCCCGCTGACGCTGGCTACGCTGCTAGCGTTTTTGCTTGGCCCGCTGGCCGATCGTTTGGAGTCTTGGGGCCTGGGGCGCATCCCCGCGGTGCTGGTGATCGCGCTGGTGGCCTTCTCGCTGCTCGGCGGCATCGTCGGGATCGTTGGGCGCGAAGCGACCAAGCTGGCATCGAACATGCCGCAGTACCAAACCGAGATCGTCAAGAAGATCGAAGGCTTTTCGTCGATGGGAGCGGGCACGGCCGCGCGCTTCAGCCGGCTCATGAACGCCGTCAGCCAGGCAGTGCAGGGCAAGAAGCACGCTGCGCCCGGGGAAGCCGAGAAGCCGGTCGCCCCGATCGAAGACCTGGACGCACAGAGCACTCAAATCGTCGTCAAGGAAGAGGCCGCTCCGCCCGGCTCGGCTGACAATCCGCTCTACACCGTCCCCGCACCGACCCGACAATCGTCGGTCGAAACGGTGCTCGGAGCGGTGACCGCTCTGCTCAGCCCGCTGACCACGTTTGGCCTGGTAGTCGTCTTTACGATCTTCATGCTCGTCGCCCGCGAGGACCTGCGCGATCGCTTGATCCGAGTGCTCAGCGGCGGCCGCTATATCGTGACGACTAAAGCGATCGACGAAGCATCGTACCGCATCAGCAGCTACATCATCGCGCAAACGATCCTCAACTCGCTTTACGGCCTGGCCATCGGAATCGGTCTGTGGGTGATCGGCCTGACGCTCGGCGGCGACAAAGGCTTTCCTAATTTTGCGCTGTGGGGATTGCTGTGCACGGTGTTGCGCTTCGTTTCCTACTTAGGGCCGATCGTCGCCGGCTCGTTCCCCGTGCTGCTGTCGCTGATCGTATTCCCGGGCTTCAGCGTCTTTTTAGCAACGGCGGTTCTGTTCCTGGGCGTCGAGCTAATGAGCAACAACGTCATCGAGCCGTGGTTATATGGCACGCGCACCGGGATTTCACCGATGGCGGTCATCATCGCGGCGGTGTTCTGGACTTGGATGTGGGGACCGGTGGGCCTGCTCATGGCGACGCCGCTGACCGCTTCGCTCGTGGTGCTCGGCAAGTACGTACCGCAGCTGCGGCCGATCAACGTGCTGCTCGGTGACAAGATTCCGCTGCCTCCGTTCATCAGTTTCTATCAGCGCATGTTGGCCGACGACATTCCGCGGTCGCTCAAGATCCTCGAGACGGCGATCGAAGAAACCGGCGTCGACGTAACGGCCGACGACCTGGTCCTGCCGACGCTGCGGAGGGTGCGCCGCGACCGAGCCAGCGAGGAACTGAGCGCTCCGCGCGAGCACCGCTTGATGGAGCAGATTACCGACGTGATCGACGAGGTGCTAACCAGCCATTGCACCCAGGCCGCGGAGCGCGCCAAAGAGGAAGCCGAAGAAGCAGGCCTCGCTGAAACCGACGGCTCGATCCCGGCGCCACATTTGGATACCAAGCTCGGCGCGCCGACCGAGAGCTGTCCGACGCGCGTCGCCTGGGCGGTCGAAGATGTCGATACGGCTCACTACGCACTGACCGATGACGCTGTCAAACACTGCGAGGTCGTCGGCTGCACCGCGCATCACGAGAGCGAAGAACCCGCACTGAAAATGCTCTCGTACAGCCTGAGCGAATGTGGGGTGGAGATGCGCTGGGCGGGCACACGCGCCCTGCCGACCGACCTGGAGGACTGGATCGAAAAGGTCCAGCCGAAGGTGATCGTCATCACCATCGTACCGCCGGGTGGACTGACGCAAGCTCGCTTCATGTGCGAACGGCTGCACGAACGTTTGCCGGGCGCCAAGATCGTCGTCGCTTTTCTCGGCAAGACTCAAAAATACGACGCGTTGCTCGTGAAGTTTCGGCGAGCCGGTGCCAGCCACTTCACCACCTCGCTGCATCAAACGCGCGTCCAGATCTGCAACTCGCTCAGCCGAGCCGCGGGCGGACTGCCGGGGGCCAAGCTCGAGAAGCCAGTCGGCTTGCGGTAGCGGCCCAAGCGATTAGCCGCAGGGCATTAGCCCGCGGTTCGCAGCAAGAAAGCGGACGCTAACGCGTGCCGGCTGATGAATTCGACAAGGCGGAGCGAGTAGGGAGCAACTGAAGTGAGCTTTGATCGCACCGCCATCGTCACGATTTCGGCCGCCGCAGTGGTGTTGGTCGCCAATGCGGTGCTCGGCTACGCCAATGCCCGCACGCTCGATCAGAATGAGTTTTGGCAAGTCATCATCATCCAGGCGGTGGCCACTTCGGTCGCGCTGGCGGTGATCGCGCTCACGTTCGTGCTCGTGCGGCGAGCGCGATCTGCCCGCGCGGCTGCGGCAATCGAGAACGCTCGCCTGGCCGAATACAACCGGCTGCTGATCGAATCGACCGGCGAAGGGATCTTCGGCATCGACCTGAGCGGCCACTGCACGTTCATCAATGCGGCCGGCGCCAAGTACCTCGGTGGCAAGCCCGAACAGTTCATGGGCAAGCACATGCACGAGCTGACGCATCACACGCGCACCGACGGCACGCCCTATCCGAGCCAAGAGTGTCCCATTCTTTTGGCGACGACCGAAGGCCGCGGGTGCCGCGTCGATAATGAAGTGTTCTTTCGGCGCGATGGTTCTTCATTCCCGGTCGAATACACCGCCTTTCCCATCAGGCGCGGGAACGAAATCCATGGCACAGTGGTGACCTTCACCGACATCACGGTCCGCAAGATGTCCGAGCGCATGCTGCTGCAAACGCGCATCGAAGCCGAGAAGGCTCGCGAACAGGCCGAGATCGCTAATCAAGCCAAGAGCCAGTTTCTGGCCAACATGAGTCACGAACTGCGCACGCCGCTGAACGCCGTCATCATGTATAGCGAACTGTTGGAGGAAGAAGCTGCCGATCAAGGGCTGACGAGTTTCCAGAAAGATCTGTCGAAGATCTACTCGGCCGGCCGCCACTTGTTGTCGCTCGTTAACGGCGTGCTGGATCTTTCGAAGATCGACGCCGGCCGCATGGATCTGCATCTGGAAACGCTCGATATATCGGATACGGTGCGCGAAGTCACTGCCTC
>JBQCEI010000208.1:0-2686 GCA_051960375.1 Aureliella sp.
CCCCGCGACTCCGCGGTAAAAAACTAAGCGCTTAGCTTTTTAAGCTTACACCGCTCGCGGGGATTCCATGCGGCGCGATGCCGGGGCCGGCGCGGGTTGCTGGCGGTTGGCGATCCACAGCAGCACCGGCGAAGCGATGAAGATCGAGCTGTAGGTACCGACCACGATGCCGACGAACAGCGCGAAAGCGAATCCGTGGACGCCTTCGCCGCCGAAGAAGTACAACAACAGGATCGTCAGCAGCGTCGTCGAGCTGGTGAGCAGCGTGCGGCTGAGCGTCTGGTTCACGCTGGCGTTGACCATAGCTGATGTCAAACGCGGGCTCTTGCCGCGAACTTCGCGAATGCGGTCGAAGACCACGATCGTGTCGTTGATCGAGTAACCGATGATCGTCAGGAAGGCTGCGACCATGATCAGGTCGATCTTGAAATCTTCGATCATCAAAAAGCCCAGCGGCGCGGCTAACCAATGGCACAGGGCGACGATGCCCAGCGTGATCAGCACGTCGTGAACCAGCGCAATGATCGCGGCCAGACCGTAGGACAGCTTTTGGAAGCGGAACCAGATGTAGGCCACGATGAAGATCATGCTGACCAGCAGCGCCGCAACGGCCTTCTGCTTCATATCGCCTGCGACGCGTTCGCCGATGTTGGACAGCGACAGCCAAACCGGTTCCTGTTCGATGTCGGTCTTCATCACGCTTGCGATCTTCTGCGCGTCGGTTTGTTCGATCGGCAGTTCGATGTCCCACTTGGAGTATCCGGCGGCCGATTCGGGAGTCCAGCCGTCAGGGATCGGATTGGGAGTAAGGGTCAGCGTGGCTTCGGTCAGGTTCAAGCCAGCTTCCTTGGCCGCACGCATGACGAAGCCCGAGAGCATCTCGCGATTAACCAACGCTTCCTGGCTTTCCTTCGAGACGACGTGGCTCTTTTCAAAGCTGACCGAAATCTGCGAGCGGCTCTTGGGCGTGGCCGAAGGCGCTGGCGCGGCTGGCGGCTGCTGTCCGGCGGCGGCTGGGGTTGCCGCGGCAGGAGACTGAGGAGCAGCCGGCTGGCTGGTCGGCTGCGAAGCGGCGGCAGCTTCCGCGGGCTTCTCGGTCGGAGCCGGTGTGGCAGGCTCGGTCTTGTCTTGAGCCGCATCGGTCTTCGCATTGTCTGCTTGAGCGGAATCGGCTTGGGCCGAATCGCTCGCGTCAGCCTTCTTGTCGTCGGCAGCCTTCTCGTCAGCCGACTTCTCCTCAGCCGACTTCTCATCCGCTGCGGCGGTGGCCGCGGGATCTTGCCAGGCGGTCAGCCGGGTGAAGGGCGGCGAGCGATGGAAGAGAGCGTTGTCGCCTTGCGGCTTGACGCTCGCATCGACCTTGTAGGTCACCAGCTTCACCTCAGGGTGAGTGGCCAAGCCCTGGACCAGGCGAGCCTTCAGGTCTTCGACGTTTCGGAACGAGGTGTCGATCTTGTAGACCGTGTTGAGCGGCTCTTGTTCCATGCGCTGCAGGGTCGACTCGATTGTTTGCCCTTGCTCGTCCTTTTCGAAGATCTGCTGGGTGATTTCGCGGAGCTTGTCGGCTTCGACCGGTTCGGCCAGCTGAATCGTCGCGCTGGTGCCGCCGTTGAAGTCGATCGCCAGGAAGTTGCGGCCGCGATAGGCGACTGCGGCCATGCCGATGACGATCAGGACAACGGAGATCGTCACGTTGAAGCCTTGCCAGGCCATGAAATCGACATCTTTGTCGCCCAGCAGCACGCGGCGCATCCAGGCGATGCCGTCGGACATGCTAAGACTGAGCCAGCCGGTTTTTTCGCAGATGTCGAAGATGATCCGCGCACAGAACACGGCGGTGAACATGCTGATCAAAATGCCGATGATCATCGCCACGGCAAAGCCGCGGATCTGGTCGGTGCCGATCCAGTACAGCACGATACCGGCGATCAGGGTCGTCAAGTTGGAGTCGGTGATCGTGGTGAACGCGCGGTCGAAGCCGTTGCGGATCGCCATGCGGGGCGTCGAGCCCTTGGCGATTTCTTCGCGCATACGCTCGAAGACCAACACGTTGGCGTCGACGGCCATACCGAGAGTGAGTACCACGCCGGCCAGACCCGGCAGCGTCAGCGGTTGCTGGATCAGGATCATCATCGCCAGGATCATGATGCCGTTGAGCACCAGGGCCAGCGAGGCGACGATTCCGGAAAATCGGTAGTACAGTAGCAAGCACAGGATCGTGACGATCACCGACAGAATCGAAGCGTACGTCCCTTTCTGGATCGTGGTCGCTCCCAGCAGAGCGCCGATGCGGCTTTCGCTGATCGGCTCGGGGCTGAGGGCCGCGGGCAGCTTGCCGGCTCGCAGAATCTGAACGATGAAGTCCACTTCTTCCCGAGTAAAGTTGCCTTCGATGATACCTCGGTCGCTGATGGCCGAGTTGAGGGACGGGGCCGAGAGCACGCGTTCGTCGAGGATGATCGCCATGCGGCGACGGAAGTTGCCATCGGGCTGGTTGGCGGCGGTGAGCTGGAACATTTTCGACGCGCCGGCGGTGTTGAGCGTAAAGCCGACGGCGGGCAGGCCTTGGCGGTCGAAGTCCGAGCTGGCGCTGGCCAGGTCATCACCGGAAACCTGCACGTACTGCTCGCCCCCAGCGTTCTCCAGGGCCATCAGTACGTCGATGTTTTCGATTCCCTGTTGAGCC
>JBQCEI010000209.1:0-2399 GCA_051960375.1 Aureliella sp.
TACATCGTCCTGGCCAACTTACAGATGGGCGGCGCTGCAAACTTCGAAGCGAGGAACACTGGCATCGCCAGTGCCACACGAACCCCGGTGATAAATCACTGAAGTAGTATGTCGCCGAAGCTGAGCAGGTCGCCGGCTTCTTGGAAAAGGCGCACTTCGACTGAGCCGGGCACCTCCTTGAGCTTTTCGATCCGCCGAGGGCTGAGCGGTTTGGCGTCGAGCTGGCGAATGAGGATCGCGGTCACTTGCTCGGGAAATTTCTGAGCGAGGAAGCGATAAATCTCCGGGTCGCGTTCGCCGCTGTCGCCGACTAAGACGAAGCGTCGCTCGGGCAGCTTGCGCATCAAGCCGGCGATGATTCCCGCTTTGCCTTTGCGACGCGCCGGTCGCCAGCGGCGGAACATCTCATCGCGAATGCGGAAATAGCGCAAGTGCATGCTGCCGGCGGGGAACCGGCTGAGATGGCACAGTTCGGCTAGCGGCTGGAACAGTTGCCAGGGGCTGCTCGAGACATAGTGAAATGCGGCGCCGGCTTCGTGCCATCGCTGGTACAATTCGGCCATGCCGTCGATCGCCATGAAGGGGCGCAGAAAGGTGTTGGCGAGCATCGCGTGCCGGCTGCCCACTTCGGTGGCTTTGATCGTATCGTCGATGTCGCTGACGATACTGATGCCGCGCGGCGGCAGCACGTGAATCGCTGTCTCCGAGAGCACGCCGGGCTGACAGGAGGCGAGCGAATGGTCGTCGCGCTGCAGACGGATCGGCACCGGCGGCACGTGCTCATCGCCGAGCTGATCCGGATGCGGCACCAGCCCTTCAGGCAGCTTGACGATACTGAAGAACGCGCCGCTGCGTTTCGATTTCTTGCGCAGCGTAATCGGATGGCCAGCGAAGTCGAGGCGAATCGTGCGGCCTCCGATCGGCGTGGCCGTAAAGCCTTGAATGCGCTGGCGAAAGATTTCGCCAGCCAACTCCTCTTCGGTCGCCTTCAAGGCGCGCTTGAGCCCTTTGAGCAGGATGCGGGTCGAGATCGGGATGCGACTCAGATCGTAAACGCGTCCTTGGATCAGCGCCCTCCAGCCGCCGCGCTTTTCGTCGTAGTAAGCCAGCGAAGGGAAGAGCGTTATTCGCTCGTCGGGCTCTCGCTTGTCTTTCGCTTTGGACCTGGGCGGCTTCATGGATGGGCACTGCCTACAGCGGCCTGTTAACGGTCGTTTCCAGCCGACGTTCGCTCTCCGGTCGATTCTCGGTTTGTCGACACTGCCTTTGTCGTCTGGCTTTGTCGACACTGACTTTGCCGAATCTGTCTATTCGGTCGACTCAGCCTTTGACGACTCAGCCTTTGGCGACTCGGGCTTCTCGGCAGATTTTGCGGGGGTCCTGCGAATCTGCGAGAAGAGCCACTCGATGACTTCGGGGTCGGAATAAGTCCGCGTCCAGCTGTCATGCCCGACGCCGGGATATTCGGTGTACTCGGGCGAACCGCCAGCGGCCTTAAGAGCTTCGATCATTTCGCGCGAACGCTTGACCGGAACAGCTTGGTCGGCGTCGCCATGGAAACACCATATCGGCACACGAGCAAAGCGAGCAGCCGTCTTGGGGTCTCCGCCGCCACAAATCGGAATGGCAGCGGCGAAGAAGCTCGGCCGGCGGGCCAGCGCGTCCCAGGTGCCGTAGCCTCCCATCGATAGGCCGGTGATGTAAACGCGGTTATCGTTGACCGCCGAGTCCTTGACCATCGTATCGGCCAGCTCGAACACCAATTCCATGCTTTTGCTCGGTTTGGCCGGCAATTCGCTCGACGGGGCGGACCAATCGACGTCAGACCACTTTTCCCCCTCGGGACACTGCGGTGCCAGGACGTAGCACGGATACTTTTCGCGCCACTTAGCTTTGCAGAACTCCGCCATGCCGTGTTTGAGCTGAGCTTTGTTGTCCGAACCGCGCTCGCCCGCTCCATGCAGAAAGATGACCAGCGGATATTCGCGATCGGCGTTGTAGGGCGACGGCTTGAGCAAGCGATACTTCAGCGTCTCGCCGTTGGTCCCGACAAACTCGCGTGGCTCGAACAGTTTTTCCGGATCTTCCACGACCGCTTGGTCCTCATCTTTCTTGTTCTCTTGAGCTTCGCTCGTACCGGAATTGCTGAAGCCGGCGGCCAGGCAAGCTAGTATGCCAATCCCCAATGCTCGTGCGGTTCCAGACCAGGTCAATGATCGCGTCATGTTGTATCTCAACTTTCGTGGAGCGGCGGATGATAGAACCTCTTTTGCACCGCAGATTTTACCGCGGCGGGGGGGGGGGGGGGAGGTGGCGGGGGATAATATGACAAGAACACAAAGCCAGAAAACAAAAAATAAAAAAAAAACTAAAAAAAAAATTTAAAAAAAAAAATTTAA
>JBQCEI010000210.1:0-6177 GCA_051960375.1 Aureliella sp.
AGAGCCAGCGTTTAATCGATCATCCAGTCCTGAAGGGGCGGCGGCCATTCTCGGGACACGCTTTCGCGCTTCCACTGTCATCCCTTCGGGACTTACTCTCACTGCGTTCGAATCCGGCGGCTCGCGCCGCCGGCATGGGGCTGCCGTCCCTTACGGGACTTAAAACCAATCACCGCAAACGAACGTCAAAACACATAAACGCCAGCATCCGGTTTCTTGCCTGAAACCGCGGGCTACCGCCAGGCGGCTGATGTCGGACGACTTTCCCAATATCGATCACATGCAACTGCCGCCCTTGATCACCGTGTGGAGCGTCGATGCAGACCAGGCGCTCGTCGGGGCTGAGCTGCGGTGCGTGTCGACGCGCCACTCGCCGGTGTATGCCGGCGGAGAAGGGAAGTGGCCCAGGTCGATCCGCCGGTTCGAGGCGAGGTGATAGAGGTGCGGCGTCTGCAGTCGAAGCGTTCCCTGCGGTTTATGGCGTTCGTGAGCCCAACCGCTTTCCGATGGGGGACGATGTTGCAAACCTTTTCCATCGACGTTCGATTGGCATTGGAACGCTTACCTGGCCTACTGACGCTTCAAACTTCGAAGCAGAAGACACTGGCATAGCCAGTGCCACACCGAGAAATGCGCTGGCTTCAAAACGCTTAAGCGAGGGACGAACCTGCCGTGAAGGCAGAAATTGCCCCTGGGCTCAGCCGTCAGCTGATCGCTTTTGTTTTAACACCGTCTTGATCGGTCGTTGCAGAAACAAACTCGGTTTGGGCAGACCCTTCTGGCGGGTTCGTCCCTCGCTTACGCGTCGGGTTACATGCTACCTCTTTGGGCAGCAACATGCTCAACATCGCATCAAACGAGAACAGCGCAGATTCTTATGCAAGTCCTACATCGTTGCCGCACAGCAAGTTACGGACAGGGCGGCGGCGCGCGATTCTCCAACGGCATGCCGGTTGCCAATAGCAAAAGTTAGCTGACCTGCGTGTCGGCGTTTGCTGAAGATCGAGGTCGCTGCGGCGCGTTTGCGCATCGTCGATACGAGCCTGCGCTCCATCCAAAACGCGCGGCGACTTCGAAGGCGGCTTTGGCGAATGAAACGGGATCACTGCGCATGCGATTGAGTGTGCGCGGCGCCCGCTCGACTTCCCAATCAAGCTGCCAAAGGACCACAGGATGCAGACTCCGCCGCGCTCGCCGCTGGACGCGCTCAATTCTCATCTGAAAAGCGGAACTCGGCGGAGAGAAATCGCACAAGGCGCCAATCGGAAAACGGTCGTGGTCATCGGCAACGGCATGGTGGGACACCGCTTCGTCGAACGACTCATCGCATTCGACGATGCCAAGAAATACCGCATCGTCACTTTCTGCGAAGAACCGCGCGCGGCGTATGATCGCGTCGGCCTCACTTCCTTCTTCGCGCATCGCGATGCCGAGAAACTTATGCTCGCTCGGCTCGACTGGTACAAAGACCATGGCGTCGAGCTGCATATTGGAGATCGCGCCAACGAAATCGACCGCAAACGCCAGCTGGTTGCATCCGATCGCGGAGCCAGCATCCGCTACGACCACGTCGTCTTGGCCACCGGTTCGTATCCCTTTGTGCCGCCGGTCGAAGGCATTCAAAAGCGAGGCGTGTTCGTCTATCGCACGATCGAGGATTTGGAAAAGATCATCGCATATGGCAAGCAGTCGAAAAGCTGCGCGGTGATCGGTGGTGGGTTGCTAGGGTTAGAGGCCGCCAAGGCAGCCTATGACTTGGGCCTGCAAACGCACGTCGTCGAGTTCGCACCGCGCTTGATGCCGCGGCAGATCGACGACAGCGGCTCGCAAGTCCTCGTCAAGAAAATTGAAGCGCTCGGCGTGCGCGTTCACTTGAATAAGGCGACTCAAGCAGTCACCGGCGAGACTTGCGTAAACGGAATTGCGTTTGGCGACGGCAGCTCGCTCGACGTCGATATGATTATCGTGTCGGCCGGTATTCGTCCGCGCGACGATCTGGCTCGCGAGTGCGGCATCGACGTCGGCCAGCGCGGCGGCGTGGTCGTCAACGATCGATTGCAAACCTCCGATGCCAATATCTTCGCAGTCGGTGAAGTCGCACTGCACGGCGGCATGGTCTACGGTCTGGTCGCCCCCGGCTACGAGATGGCCGAGATCGTGGCTGCGAATCTTTGCGGAGACGATCGGACGTTCGCGGGAACCGATCTTTCGACCAAGCTGAAGCTGATGGGGATCGATGTCGCCAGCTTCGGCGACTATGAAGCCGGTGCCGACCGCGCCCAGCCGCTCGCGTTCGAAGATCCGTTCGACGGCGTCTACAAAAAGCTGCTGTTCGACCACGCGGGCAAACGTTTGCTCGGCGGCATCCTCGTGGGCGATGCGTCCGACTACGCCGCGCTGTCGGTTCTGGCCAAGAGCGGCCAACCACTCCCCTGCGCGCCGGCCCAGTTGATCGGAGCTGGCGGCAGCGTGGCCGAAGCGGTCGGCGGGGCCGATACGATGAGCGACGATGCACAAGTTTGCTCGTGCAACAACGTCAGCAAAGGAGCGATTTGCCAAGCGATCGCTGACGGAGGGCTTCAATCGCTGGCCGATGTGAAAGCGTGCACGCGGGCCGGAACCGGCTGCGGCGGCTGCATGCCGCTGGTCACCGACATCTTCAAAGCGGCGATGGTTAAGTCCGGCGTCCAGCTCAACAACCATCTCTGCGAACACTTCGCCTACTCACGCCAGGAGCTCTTCGCGATTGTCAAAGTCAAGGAGATCAAGACGTACGCCCAACTGGTCGCGTCGCACGGCAAGGGGAGCGGCTGCGAAGTTTGCAAGCCGGTCGTGGCGTCGATCCTGGCGAGCCTCTGGAACGATCCGATCGTCGAGCGCGATCACCAAACGCTGCAGGATACCAACGATCGCTTCCTGGCCAACATGCAGCGCGGTGGTTTATACAGCGTCGTACCGCGCATTCCCGGCGGCGAGATCACGCCGGAGAAACTGATCGCGATCGGCAAGGTCGGCAAAAAGTACGGACTGTATACCAAGATCACCGGCGGCCAGCGGGTCGATCTGTTTGGTGCTCAGTTGCATCAACTGCCCGACATCTGGGAAGAACTGATCGATGCGGGCTTCGAGAGTGGGCACGCTTACGGCAAAGCGGTGCGGACGGTCAAGAGCTGCGTCGGTTCGACGTGGTGCCGCTACGGCGTGCAGGATAGCGTCGGCTTTGCGATTCGCATCGAGCAGCGTTACCGAGGCATTCGGGCACCACACAAGATCAAGATGGCTGTCAGCGGCTGCATCCGCGAATGCGCCGAGGCCCAGTGCAAAGACGTAGGCCTGATCGCTACCGACAAGGGATACAACCTTTATGTCTGCGGCAACGGCGGCGCGAAACCGCGGCATGCCGATCTGCTGGCGGTCGACCTCGACGAGCAAACGGCTGTCCGCTACATCGACCGGTTCTTGATGTACTACATCTTCACCGCCGACAAGCTAGCGCGCACGGCCACTTGGCTCGACGGGCTCGCAGGGGGCATCGAGCGGCTCAAGGAGATCATCATCGAAGACAAGCTTGGCATTTGCGACGAACTGGAAACGCGGATGCAGCATCTGGTCGATACGTACACGTGCGAGTGGAAGGAAGTCGTCGAGGACCCCGAGAAGCGCAGCTTGTTTCGCCAGTTCGTTAACAGCAACGCAACGGAGGGCGACATCGAATGGATTGACGAGCGCGGCCAGCGCCGTCCGGCCGATTGGCCGCGCGGCGGCCTGCCGCCTCGGCGCGACGAACTGTTGACGATCCAAGGACTCGACTCGCAACCGCCGTCGCAGGCGCATGCCACTGCAAACGAGAACGCACCTAAGCGGGGCGGCAAGCTGCGCGATCCAGGGCGGCAGCGCACCAGCTGGGTCCAAGTGGGACAGGTGGCCGACTTCCCAGCCGACGGCGGCGCAACGATCAAGTATGGCGATGTTCAGATCGCCGTCTACAACTTCGCCAGCCGCGGCCAGTGGTACGCTTGCCAGAACATGTGTCCGCACATGAACGCATTTGTGCTTTCGCGCGGCATCATCGGCACGGCCGGCGACGTGCCGAAGGTCGCTTGTCCGTTGCACAAGCAACCGTTCTCATTGGAAACCGGCGAGTCGCTCTCGGGCGAAGCGTACTCGCTGAAAGTTTTTCCAGTCAAAGTCGAAGGCGATAACGTGTTTCTCGAATTGCCTCCGAAGGAACAACTCGATGCACTGCTCGCCACGCGGCACCATTGCATCAAGGCCGCATCGTGCGCGCCGCCTCTCGAGGCAGCGCTGGCGCGCGAATGATCGCAATCGTGACGCGATTCTCGTTTCACCGCGGAGACGCGGAGAACGCGGAGAGGCTCCTGCTCTGCCGCTTACTTCGACTTGAGGCCCACCGTGTTGACGGCGGTGATTCGGTACTGATGCTGCTTGCCTTTTTCGGCGGTCGCGTCTTCGAAGCGCATTTCGACCAGCGGCTGCGTGGGCGTGTCGCTGTATGAGAGGTTCTGGAAGATCGGGCGGCCGAAGGGGTTCTTGGCTTGTTCGGGAACGTTAGCCAGGAACTTGCCGTCGCGCTCGATGATGAAGCCCGCCAGGCCGCTTTCGAGGTCCGCTTGGGCCGACCAGGTCAGCACATTGCCCTCGACGTGCAAGTCCGTCGGAGCAGGGGGCGGCGTTGTGTCACTCACGGCTGTGTCGGTGACATACTGCTTCCAGGCTTTCGCGATGCTCTCGCACGGCAGCCACACCGACTTGTCGCGATCGCCATCAAACTTCTTAGCCGGCACCGGCTCGGCGACATCGGCATCGCCCGCATGGAGCGCGGCCAGCCAAACATCGCCGGCGTTCATTGTTCGCAGCGGCTGGCCGTTCTTTTCGGGCAGTCGCGCGGCCAGGCAAGCGTCGAACCAGGGAATCGCCAAGTAACGCTGGTTGCCCACATCGTGGCTCGAATACGGATCGATGGCCACGCCGATGAGAGCACCTTTGGCGCGCAGCGTTTCAAAGAACGATTCCACCTGCGGCCAGACACCGGCGAAACGACTCTCTTTATCGGTCACTCCTTCTTTCGTGCCGAGGTTGCACATGACCGGCACTTGGCAAGCAGCATCGGGAATCGCGAACGGCTTGGGCTTGCCTTCGGCTTCGCTCAAGCGCGGAACGCCCGACCGCAACCAAGCCGCCGCCACGCGCTCCGGATGCAGCAGCGTCATGCCACCGGCCCAACTGCCTCCGCCGCTGTGACCCCAGATGGCCCAGGGAATCGTAGCCAGTTCCGTATGCCCCGACTTGCTTCCCAGCTCCGACAAAGCTTTTTGGAACGCCGCGTCGGAACCGTTGCGAGGGTCGCACCACATCTGACAGTCGGCCTTCTCGGGCTGTTCATACGTCGGGCTCAGCAACGCGCAGTCATGCTTCTCGGCCAGCGCTTGCCAGTGAAGATCGAACGCGCCGGTCTGCCCCGATTTGCACGACCCCTCGCCGCAACCGTGCTGGTGGACGATCACGCCGCGCAGCGTCTTGGCCTGCGGCGGAATCCAGACGGTGAAGCCCACCGGATAGACGAGTTCGCCGGGCTTCGCGGAAGCTTCGTAGCGCACACGATAGTAAGGTGGGTCGGCCGGCAGCGGATTGACATACGGCGGCTCCTGGGCCACGGCCACGCTGGCCATGAGGACGAACAGCAGAGCTAGAAGGCGCATAGTTCTCGCTTGAAGTTGGTGGGATGGAGGCTGGATGGAGGCAAGGCTAACAAGAGGGAAAAGCTGCGTCAAATCGGTGCGGTGCAGCTGAACTCAAGTCAGGCTTCAGGCTTCAGGCTTCAGGCTTCAGGCTTCAGGCTTCAGGGCCAACGGCCCGGCATTCCTTAGCCCGGCAGGGCTGGGAACATGCTGCGCACGCTACACCCTCCCAGCCCTGGCGGGCTGGGCTAAGGGATGACGGACCTTTGGTCCTGAAGCCTCGTGCTCGTGCTCGTGCTCGTGCTCGTGCCTGAAGCCTGACGCCTGACGCCTGAAGCCTGAAGCCTGACGCCTCACTTTCCAGGCGCGGTGAACACGGCGTTGCCGTCGCGGTCGACGATGCGGATGTAGGGCTCTCCATCCCTTTGCAAACCGAGCCGCACACGAGCGAGCTGACCGCCGGTGCCGTCGGGGTTGG
>JBQCEI010000211.1:0-3321 GCA_051960375.1 Aureliella sp.
GGCACGCGCGTCACCCTGCCCCAAGGCAATCCCAAGGGGGCGATGAACTCGGTAGCCGTCTCGCTCGACGCCGAGCGGAATGAAGCGGCCGGACCGGCGGCGATGCTCAGCCCGCTCGAACCGCCCGAAGACCAACCGAAAGATCCGCTCGAAGAAGGCTCATCGCAAGACGCTGATACATCTGCTGCTGGCCAACCGCTGCCCGTGTGGGAACGGCCGGTCGATTCCGCCCGGCTGCCTGCTCCGGACATCTTTGGAACGGCGCCGGATGAACCCGCCGACGCATCGGTCGAAGCACTGCTCAGCAGCTTCGAGCCGGCTCCGCTGCCGAGCCTGCCCGACGAACCTGCAAAGATGCCACTCGATGCGCCGCTCGATGAACTGCTCACCCGGCCAGCCGAATCGCCCGACTCCGAGCTTGCCTCGACCAGAGACGACCAGTTCGCTGCGCAGCCGGTCTTGCCACCGAGTGCCGCGCTCGCCGCCGCTTCATCGCCGATGCTGCCGCCGATTGCCACTGCCGGCATGACGCCGATCGCTTCGCTGCCGCGGACCAGTGCCGCGTCGCTGCCGAGGAACTCCGAGCAGCCGCCGGCCGAGTATCAACTGCGACAGTCGGCCGATCGCCTCGAACTGGCGCGGCCTTTCGGAGCCGACCAGGACACCGAAGCTGCGGTCGCTGCGGCGCTGGCTTGGCTGGCGCGGGCTCAGTCGCCCGACGGCGCCTGGAACGCCAAGCAGTTCGGCGGCGGCACGGAAACTTTTGCACTCGGCGAGAACCGGCGCGGCACGGGCGATCGCGCCGACACCGGAGTCACGGGGCTGGCGCTGCTGGCTTTCCTCTCGGGCGGCCATACGCATTTAGAAGGCGAGCATCGCCAGTCGGTGCAGCGCGGGCTCGAGTATTTGATCCGCTCGCAAATGCCTTCGGGCGATCTCTCGGGAGCCAAGCAGATCGGCAACGATGCTTCGGTCGTGAACGCTCGCATGTACTGCCACGGCATCGCGACGCTTGCGCTGGCCGAAGCGTATGCGATGACGCACGACGGCGCGGTGCGCGAGCCGCTGATGCGAGCCGTACATTACACGCTCTCGGCTCAAGACCCGCGCGGCGGCGGCTGGCGCTATCGACCGGGCGATGCAGGAGACCTCAGCCAGTTCGGCTGGCAAGCGATGGCCCTGCGCAGCGCCGAGCGCTCGGGCATTGCAATCGATCCACAAGCCAAGCGGCGCATGCTGCAGTTCCTCGATAGCTGCGCCGCCGGTTATGCGGGAGGCTTGGCTCGCTATCGACCGGGCGAAGGAACGCCGTCGCCGACGATGACCGCCGAAGCGCTCGCTTGCCGGCTGCTGCTGAACCACCGACTCGGCCCTGCCGCGCAGCGCGAAGCTCGCACGCAGTTGCTCGCCAACCTGCCCGGCGCGGGCGAGGACAATGTCTACTACTGGTACTATGCGACGCTCGCGCTGTTTCAGTTGCAGGACGATGGCTGGCGACAGTGGAGCCAAGCGCTCAAAGGGCGATTGCTCGCCACGCAAAAGCCCGGTTACCAGAGCGATGCGGGGAGTTGGGATCCCGATCCGATTTGGGGCGGCTACGGCGGTCGCGTTTATTCGACCGCCATGGGCTGCTTGTGCCTTGAAGTTTATTACCGGTATCTACCGCTCTATCAGCGCTGATTTTTTTACCGCGGAGGACGCGGAGAGCGCGGAGAGTTATGACGCGCGTTTCTTTAAACGCAGGCGGACCGGGCCGGAGGGGCCCATGGTGACGTTGCGGCGCTTGGGGACGAGGGGCCGCTGGTCGAGAAGTTCGAAGTCGTAGTGCTGTAGCCAAGTGCCGAGGACGATGGCGATTTCGAAGCTGGCGAACGCAGCGCCGATGCACCGCCGCTGGCCGCCGCCAAAGGGCAAGTATTCAAACGGCGAGTACGTGCGCTCGAGGAAACGCTCGGGGCGGAAGCGATCGGGCTCGGGATAGAGCGACGGCAGATAGTGCGTCAGCGCGGCTGCCGCCGAAACGGCCATGCCCGGCGTTAGATCGTACTCCCCCAAGCGAAAGGGCTTGCGCAGCAGCCGCAGCACTTCCGGAACGATCGGATGCAGACGCAACGTCTCCTGCACCAACGCCTTCAAGTACGGCGCATGCGCTAAGGCGTTGGGCGCATCGCGCGGGATTGCGTCGAGTTCTTCGCGCAGGCGGGCCAGCACTTCGGGATGGCGCAGCAAGTGATACATGGCCCAGGTGATCGCGATCGCGCTGGTCTCGTGCCCCGCGAAGAGAAACGTGCGCAGTTCGTCGCGCATGTGCTCGCGCGTCATCGCCTCGCCATCTTCATACTGTGCGCCGACGAGCATCGACAGGATGTCTTCGCCTCGCTGGCTGGCGTCTTGCTCGCGGCGATCGATCTCAATGTCGAGGGCCGCGTTCAAACGCTCGATCGCCCTCTGGAAACGATCCCAGGGACTGAAACCGGCCAAATGAAAGTGCGTGCGGCGCGAGAAGAACAGCAGCGGATGCGTGGTCGTCAGCAAGCGACGGCCGGCGTCGATCATCCGCTCGACGATCGTCGGATCTTCGCCGCCAAAGATCGTCCGCACGATCACATGGTACGACACGCGAGTTGCCAGCGGCTGCATGCAGAACGCAGCGCCTTCTGCTTCATGCTCGATCTCTTCGAGCGCGATTTGGTGGATCGCTTCGCCGTACGCTTTCATGCGATCGCCGTGAAACATCGGGCTCATCAAGCGCCGCTCGCGGCGATGCGGCTCGCCATTGAGCTTGATCATCGAGCCCGCGCCGAAGATCGGGGTGAGCGTCCGCGCCGCGAAGGGTTCGAAGCACTCCGGATCGCCGCTGAAGATCTGCTTGATCAGTTCGGGCTGACCGGTGAGGACGATCGGGCCATTGAGCGCGTTGACTAAGAAGGGATCGCCGTATCGCCGAGTCCAGTCCTCAAAAGCTGCCCGCGGATTGCGAATGACTCGCAGCGTCGGCAGCACGCGTCCCTTCGGCCCCTGCAATGTCGCCATGAGATCCTTTCATGCTCGGATTTTTACCGGGAGGACGGCTCGTGTGGCACTGGCTATGCCAGTGTCTTTTGTTCGAAGTTTAGAGGATGAAAACACAAGAAGAATGCCCCAGTGCCGTGCAGCTGCGTAGCTGTCTGGCATTGGAACGCTTGTCGTTTTGACCGAACTAATAACTTCGAAAAGAAGACACTGGCATAGCCAGTTCCACACAAGGCACGGCAAAACTTCTTAGAATTAAACCAGCTTCTAGAGCTAGGTGAAGCGGCCGGTTGAAACCCAATCTGCGAC
>JBQCEI010000212.1:0-2143 GCA_051960375.1 Aureliella sp.
CCCCCCCCAAGACCCCGTCGCACCGCACCCCGCGGAGCAACATCCCCGGCGAGACGACTGCCAGCCGCGTCTCGCGCGTCAACTGCCGGTCGAAGCGCACCTGATAACCGACTACTTCGCCCAGTCGCACGCCGCATTCATAAGCGATGCGAGCTGCTGCGGCGCGGGCCGCGATGCGCCGCGGTTCGACCAGTACGACGCGGCCGGGGCCCGCTTGCGGATGCCGCATCCACGCCGGAGCCACCCGCGTCGTCTTCCCCGCCCCCGGCGGCGCTTCGACGATCACCGCCGCGTGCGCAGCCACCGCCGCAATGATCTCGCCGAGCGCTTCGTCGATGGGAAGAGGAACGAGATCGGTGTGTGCCATGCGTTTCATTGTCTGCAGAAAAAAACAGCCGGCACGCGGCGAAGTTATCTTGGCTCCCCCTCGCCCCGCTTCGGGGAGAGGGGGCTGGGGGGTGAGGGGCGAAGCAACCACTCTGTCATCGCTCGCGCATCGCGGCTGCCGAGCAACCACAGAACGGCTGCGTAGGTAACGGCTCCCAGCGGCGCGGCGGTCCAGGTGCGGCCGAGCTGGAAAGTGTACGGAATCAAGCACATGCCACAAGCGGCAAGCGAAGCGAGGGCCGCTTGCCCCAGAGCGATCAAGCAGCCTGAAAAAATCGGACCTTGCGTTTTGATTCTCAGCAAGACCGCCATCGTCACCGCTGAAAGCATAAAGGACAGCGACGTGCTGCCAGCGATACCCCACACGCCGAGCACCGACAGGCTAAGGAACTTGCACGCCAGCCCGATCGTCAAGGTGATCGCTCCCACAACCACCGGCGTGCGCGTATCGCCGAAGGTGTAAAAGCCGCGCGAGAGCAGCTCGCCCCAGCTCGCTCCCACGAACATGCCCATGAAGCAGACGATCAGCCAGCCGACCACTTGCGAGTCCTCGACCGTAAAGCGGCCTCGCTTCAGCAAATCGCCGATCACCGGGACTGCGAAAAAACTAAAACCGATCGCAATTGGCACCGTAATCAAAACCAACCGCCGCGTGGCAATGGCGAAGTGCGTAACGAAACCGGCGCTCCCCTCGGTCGCCAGACGGCCGGCGAGCTGCGGAAAAGCGACGACCGACAAACCGCTGGTGCTGATCGTCAAGAGCGCCACGATGATCCGCTGAGCGTAATGCAGATGAGCGACGCTCCCTTCGCTGAGCCGCGAGGCCAGCGATCGATCGACGACCGGATCGATGCGCAAATAAATGCTGCCGAGAATCAGCGGCATCAGCGTCCACAGCAAGCGTACCAGCTGCGAACGCGGAATGTTGCCGATGCGCAGACGAGCCGCCAGTGGCGCAACATGGATCGCGACGCTCACCGCCGCGCCGACGTTGATCGCGATCGCAATCCACTCGATGCCCGAGCGCCCCTTGGCTACCGCGAGTGCCAGCGTGGCCAGCGTACCGATCACCCCACCGAGCGCAGGGATAATAAAACTGTGCCGGCTGTGATGCACCGCCAGCGACCAACTGATGAGTGTCGACATCACGATTTGCCAGGCCAAGATGCCAAGCAATCGCGCTGTCTCCTGCTGCATCGCGCTCGGGAGCTCGCCGTAGAGCCCTTCGACGATCGTGCCGGCCGAGCCGACCACTGCGACGCTCGCCAGCAGCGCGATCGCTGTCGTAATGAGCCCCGTCATGCCGGCCTGTCGCCAGCCGACCAGTTCGCGCTCGGTCTGGCTGAAGCAAGCGACCAGTTCGGGGACTAGCACGTAACTGAGGCTGCCGCTGATCACCGCCGCCAGCAACGTCGGCACCGCCAAAGCCGCCGCCAGCGCATCGGCATCGGCCCGCGCGCCGAACTGATAAGCGATGACGACCTGAATCAAAAACTGAATCACCACCTGAGCCGCCGAGGCCGCCGTCAGCAAAATCAAATTCAAAGGCGTCCGCCGCTCGCTCATGCTGTGGTTCGTTCTCTTGGGATTTTCAGCGCTTCTTTTAACCCGACGCGTAAGCGAGGGACGAACCCGCCACAAAGCCCTACAAACAACCGTCGATCTGACACGGTTGAACGCTTCTCCGCTCCGGCCCCTCACCCCCCGGCCCCCTCTCCCCGAAGCGGGGCGAGGGGGAGCGAAGAAAAGAGTTGCG
>JBQCEI010000213.1:0-3916 GCA_051960375.1 Aureliella sp.
CATCCAACCCGGCAAGGGACCGATGGGCGGAGCAATCTTCGTTTGCGAGAAAGGCAAGCTGGAGATCAACCGCAACAAATTCACTTCTAACCCGCCCGAAATCGCCCAGCAGCTGCTCAAGTCGCTCGACGTCGAAGATGAAGAACGCAAGTGGAGCGACCAGCTGGCACTGTGGCAAGCCAAGTGGCACATGCAGAACTGGCTCGATTGCATCCGCTCGCGCAAGCTGCCGGTGGCGGACGTCGAGATCGGCCACCGCTCGATTACGGTCTGCCACTTGTCGAACATTGCCCGCGCTGTCGGCCGCACGCTCCGCTGGGACCCCAAGAACGAATCGTTCGTCGACGACCCAGCCGCCAACGAGTTTTTGACGCGCCAGCGCCGCGAGGGTTTTGAGCTGCCTGAGATCGGTTAGGCCGAAGGAGATTAACCACCAAGACACGAAGACACCAAGAAATCCCGTTAAGAGAAACTTGGTGTCTTGGTGTGGTGAACTCTCTTTACGCCAATTCAAAGCCCGGAATGGTGCCGGTGCTCGAACCGAACGCGTCGACATCGGCCCCGAGCCGCTGCAAGAATTGCACGTACAGATTGCACAGCGGCGGATTCTTGTTCGGATCGAACGCCAAGTGCTGGCCATGGCGAAAACCGCCGCCGGCGACGATGATCGGCAAGTTCTTGTTGTCGTGACTGCTGGCGTTGCCCAGATTGCTGCCGAACATGACGATCGTGCGGTCGAGCAACGTGCCGTCCTGCTCGCGCGTGCTCTTGAGCTTCGCTAGCAGTTCGCCCAAGAGCTGCATCTGCTCGGTTTCGATGATCCGCAGCTCGGCGAGCTTGGCCGGGTCCTGGCCATGATGCGAGAGATTGTGCCAGTCTTGCGTGACTCCGGCGATAACCGGCACGGCGTTCAGCCCGTTGAGCGCAAAGGTGATGAAGCGCGTCGAATCGGTTTGCAATGCCAAATGCATCAGGTCGATCATCAAACGCACGCGAGCTGGAACTTCGACCGCGCTGGTGATGTCGGTCGGCGGTTTGGCATCGATCGCAGGCTTCGGACGGCGAGTCCAATCCTGCGAGTTGATGAGCCGCTTTTCGACTTCGCGCACGGAGCTGAAGTACTCATCGAGCTTCTGCTTGTCGCCCGCTCCCAACTCGCGCTGGAAATCTTTGGCGTCCTCCAGCAGCGTATCCCTGATGCTCTGACCCTGCTTGAGGCGCTGCACCTGGGCGTCGATCTCCTTGGGCGTACCGTTGACGAACATGCTCTTGAAGACGCGCGACGGTCGCTCGTCGGCGGGAATCGGTACGCCGCTGCGCGTATACGACAGTCCGCGGCTGGATGAGGACGAGAGCACGAGCGATCCGAAACGCGTGTCGGGCACCAGCCGCTCGATGGCGTACTGGTCGAGCGAGATCGTGTTCTTGAAATTATCGGCTCGCGGATGCGGAGCGGATGTCAGGTAACACATCTCCGCCGGATGGCCGCCGTCGACCTCCGGGTGCGACAGCCCCGAAAACACGGTGAAGTCGTCGCGGAACTCGGCGATCGGTTCGAGATACGGCGTCAAGCGATAGTCGCGACCCGACTCGGTTGGAAACAAGTTCGGCGTGTGCAGCCCCAGCGAGGTGTTGATGCAGATCATCCGCCGCGGACTCTCTACCGGCGCAGCGGCTTTCGCTTGAGACGGCATCATCGCTTCCAGCAATGGAAGTGTCAGCGTAACGCCAGCGCCGCGCAGCAAGGTGCGACGCGGAAATCGACGGGACGTTGTCATAGCAGTTCACTTGCTCCGAAAAAGTTCGCTGGCAACCACCGCATGCACGATCGAACGCAAACCGTAATCCGAGTTCTTGGCTTGCTCGAGGATGCGAGCGACCGCCGCGCGATCGCCCAAGCCGACCGGCTGGCCGGTGGCATACGTTATCAGTTTCTCAGTAATGCAGCGAGCAATCTGCTCGGGGTTCGCAAGCAGCAGGGCTTTGAATTCTTCGACACTGGCGAACTGGCGGCCATCGGCCAGCGTGTCGCCCGCTTCGATCGGCTGGCCGAGACCGTACTGGTAGGCGGCCAGGTATTTGCCGAGCGGACCGTTGCGGTTGTTGACCCAGTTCTTGCGATCGGCGACCACGCGGTAACGCTCGCGCCAACCGCCGATCACATCGTAATTTTCCAGCGCGAACCCCGGCGGGTCCATCCGCTTGTGGCAGCTCGCACAGTTTTCCGTGGCGCGATGTTTGGCCAGTTGATCGCGAATCGTCGTCGCTCCACGAATATCTGGCTCGACCGCCGGGATGTTCGGCGGAGGAGGCGGGACCGCTTGGCCTAAGATGCGATCGAGCACCCAAGCGCCGCGCAAAACCGGCGAGGTCGTGGTGCCGTTGGCGGTGACTTTCAGAATGCTCGCCTGAGTCAGCACACCGCCGCGGTGATATTCGGGCTTCAGCGGCACTTTGCGAAACGCTACGCCGTGCACGTCGGGGATGCCGTAATGCTCGGCGAGGCGGCCGTTGAGCATCGCCCAGTCCGAATCGACGAAGTTCCGCACGCTAAGATTCTCGCTCAGCAGCTGGTCGAAAAACAGTCGCGTCTCCTGCACCGACGACCACTCGAGCAGCTCTTCAAATTCGGGATAGAGCGTCTTGTCGGGCGTCGTCGCCTGGATGTCGCGCAAGCTCAGCCACTGCCCGGTGAAATCTTGCGTGAATGCTTTGCCCTTCGGATCGCGCAGCATGCGCTCGACCTCGCCGCGGAGCACTTCGGAATCGTGCAGTTCGCCATTGCGGGCCAGCTCCAGCAGCGTCTCATCGGGCATCGTGCTCCAGAGGAAATACGAGAGCCGCGAAGCCAGCGCGTAGTCGTCGAGCTCGCCAGCCGGCTCGCGCAAGTAGAGAAACTTAGGCGAAGTCAGCACCGCTTTGATGCCCGTTCGCAGCGCGGCTTCAAACGGCTGGCCCGCCTCGAGCGACTGGGCTACCAGGGCGACATACGGCTTCACCTCGTGCTCTGCTATCCGCCGGCGAAACGCTTGGGGAAGCAATTCGGCGAGCAGCCGTTCCGCGTCGGCAAGCGTGCCGTGCTTGGGATCGACATCGCCCAGTACGCGGCGATAGCTCTCGCTCGGCCACGCTTCGGGTAGCGGGCCTTCGACTTCGATCCAATGAATATGCAAGCCCGGCCCTGGATAGTCGGGCATGGTTTCGTGCCGCAGGTAGACAAACGGCAGCGCGACCGGCGCGACTTTGATCGTATCGTTGCGGGCGCTCAGCCGCTCTTCGAACTCGATGACCGCCGACTCTCCCGGCGGAGCATCGAAGTAACCGATATGTCGAGTCGGATTGCCGCTGACGACGAAGTTGCCCAGCAGCACCGCCATGGGGAGCGGCGTTTCGGAATTGTGCGCCGAGGCCGAAATGCGAAAGCGATAACGCCCCGCGGCGGGAGCGCGGAACTGTCGCAAATCGCTCGCCGAATCGCGGCTGTTGCGGAACAGGATCACCCCTTCCTCTTGCTTCCACACGCCGTTGACAAACCACTTGGGGAGCGAATCGTACAGGTCGAACCGCTCGGTCTTGCTCTCTAGCTTGTGAACCGGAGCCACGGCCGCGTCAAGCACGGCATCGATCGCTTCGAGATAACGCTCGACGAGCACCGGCGAAACGTCGAGAGCGGCGCCGACGTTATCGAAGCCTTGGGCGATGGCGTCCTCGGGCAGCATCTCCTTGATCGGCACGTCGACATCGAACAGTTTGTGCAACGTGTTCTCGTACTGGACGCGATTGAGCCGTCGGAGCACCACGCGTCCCTCGCTGCGCTCGCTTCCCGCCACCTTGTCCAGTTGCGCTAATATCCGCTCGACAAAGTTCGCACTCTGCTTAGCCTCCGGGCGAGGCTCCTCCGGCGGCGGCATTTCAC
>JBQCEI010000214.1:0-3691 GCA_051960375.1 Aureliella sp.
CGCACTGCTGTGCCGACAGCCGCGTCGTCAGCGGTCGCACTCTTGAGCGGGTCGTCGACGGGAGTCAGTTGCAGCGGCGCGTCGGCTTCTTGTTCTTCTTCTTCGTCCGAGCTGCTGGACGACAACGTGAGCTCCGACTCGGTCTCCCCGCCGGTATCGCTAGCGCCGGCTGGCTGGAGAGCGTGCAAGGGCGTGCAAGCGAATCCCGCTAGCGTCGCCAGTATTGCAAGCTCTTTCAACCAACGATCTTTCTGCAGCGCATGTTTCATAACTGGCAAACAATTCTTAAGCAGTAGAAATACGAGACGCTTACGTGCTGTGTGCTCTTCGGGCGATTGCTCGTGGCCCGGACCGGCTGATGGAGCAGCTTCGGGTTCGTGGGGATAAACTTGATGGTCGGCTATTTGAGTGGGCACGCTCCAGACTGGTCGCTCAAAGTTCAGCTTTGGGACAATTCGCCGGTGGCGCTACTTGGTCCAGGGAAGCGACTGCATTACGCGGGCAGTGAAGGAGGCTGGTTGCTGCTCGGCAACATCCTCGCCGCCGGCGTAGCGTTTCCATGCATCAAAGTCGCCGCCATAGTCGCGACCGGTGATCGATCGCAAGGCAATGACGGCCTGTTGCTGGATGGCGGGATTTTTGTTGTCGAGACATTCCACTAGCATCGCGCGGACATCGGGCGAGTCGAAGCTGCCGAGGCTCGCCAGGGCGGCTTGACGAACATCGTCGCTGTCGTCGGTCTTGGCCAGACTGAGCAGCATGTCGCGAGCGTGCTCGTCGTTGCGCAAGCCCCATGCGCGGCAAACGGCCAGGCGGACCTTTTCCACTTCGTCGGTCGAGGCGGCATTGAGGCCGCGAATGGCCGCTTCGCTATCGATCTTGGCCAGGACCGCGGCGCTGCGGGCCCGCATCTCGGCGCTGGTGTCCGAAGTGACGATCTTCTCGAGCTGAACCGCCCACTTTTCGCGGTCCTGCGGAGACATCGAAGCCAGCTGTGCGTCGATCAGTTCGAGCTGCTCGAGTCGCTGGGTGAAAGTCGGCCCCAGTTCGCGGTCTTTACGCCATTCGCGCTGATGCCACGGCGATATTTTTTTCAGCTGAAACAGAGGTCCATCGCTGCAGCCTGGACAGGCCGCCGCGCTGCATGCCATCAAGGCAATGGCGAACATGCGTCCAACCAGCCGGTTGAGCGTGCTTTCCATTTTGCTGTTGGCTGCCATGCAAACCACTCTCCAGCGAGGTCGTATCACGGAGTTTGTACCAAGGAGTTCGTGCTGTAGGAGATCGTTCTCTTGAAGCGGCGCCACCGCCTGGAGACTTCTCCGCGGCCAACCCTATCAAAGGCAACTACGAGCCGCCAGAGCGATTAAGCGAGGCGGCGATTGCCGGGCCCGGCCACCCCGGCCCCCTCGCCCCGCTTCTGCGAGAGGGGTCGGGGGTGAGGGGTCTTACAAAAATGGAAAACGGATGCGAGTGGCTCGCATCCGTTTTGCGTTGATCTTTTGGGGTGTAGCTGGGAAGGCTTCGACGATGCAACCAGAACGTTTTAGCGATTGATAGCTACACCGAAGGTAAACCCGGTCAGCTGCACGCTGTTGTTGCCGACCGGTCCGAAGTTCGGGCCGGGCAGGATGGCTGAGCGGCGGATGTTCGAAGCCAGGTCGATGAAGTCGATACCGCCTCGCAGATCGATGTACTTGGTGACTTGATAAGCGGCCTCGGCACGTATTTCAAAGCCCGGTACAAAGCTGGTCGTCTGCTTGGGGATTGTCAACATAGGCCAAGTCGTATTCTCGCTGACGACGTTGGCTCCGGAGGTCGCACCCGAGTACTGCGTAGTCGTGGTGAAGAATTGCTTACGTTCGCGGCGGAAGTTCGCCATCGCCAAAGCTCGCAGTTCGGTCGACAGCGTCCAGCGACCTACGTGGTTGAAGTAGCGGAAGCCGAGCTGACCGCCGAACATGCGGTTATCGATGCGCCAGTCGGCCGTGGTCAGCGTCTCGGTGAGGAACGCAGTTCCATTGGTGCCGGTCGACGGCTGGAACGTCGTAGTGGCGTAAGCCTGGTTGACCGAATAGTCCTGGAAGTTGCTGTACCGCAGACCGGCCAAGGGCTCGAGGATGCCGCCGTAGCGATACGGTTCCAAGCGCCAAGTTTTGTTGGCTTCGATGCTTGAGAAGGCGGCCACGTTCAAGCTGTCGCCCAGGATGTACGTGCGTTCGCGCAAAATCGGGTCGTTCTGTTCGACGCGAGGCAGCAGCGGAGCGAGCGGATCGCCCGTGTCGTCTGGGTTGAGCAGGTTGATGCGCGGCTGAGCGACGCGCTGGTAAACGTTCGGGCCGCCCATGTGCCGGAAAGTGAACAGCCAGCCGCTATTCTCTTTGTTCATCGTTCCGAACTCGTAGCGGTTGGTCCAGGTGAAGTCACCGCCACCACCTTCTTGCCGGCTTCGCGAAACGAGCGTGTATTCGCGATCGTACGATCCGAACCACCCGGTGTGCGCTCGCTTGCGCGGCGACAACTCTTCTAAATAGTCTGCATCCACCGGCGCAAAGAACTGCCAATCCGGATCGTGTTCCATCGGGTCCGCAAACGGGTGCCAGGCCTGCCCGCGAACAGTGGATGGGATTGATGCAAGTGCTAGGATGGCTACCAGTCGGCACACTTGATTGAACTTCGACATAATCACCTTCCACCGCTTCCCAAACGGATCGCCCCCGCGCTCGCAGCCTCTCTCTGTCCTCGGAGAGGGCACCTAGCGCACGCTAAATTCTGGTTGTGCGGGTAGTATCGGATTGTCTGTCGCGTGGAGTTGAGTCACATTAGGTCGACCTTATCGGAAAAGTCACCGTTGGAGCAGAAGGCCGCTCGGTCTAGGGCAATGCTCGCAAAGAAGCTGCGAGTGGAAGAACTCACCGCGGAGACGCAGAGAACGCGGAGAAAGCGCAGAGAAACAGCCCTGCGGGGCTAGGCGGCTTTGGGGTCGGCGGCGGCTTCAGCTGCTTCGGCTAGCTCGGCTGTGGAGAGCGAGCTCTCCGATTCGATCGTGGCGAGCACGGGGGTGCTGAGCGTGGCGTTGCCGGGACGCAGGCCCCAGACGCGCCAAGCGAGCTGCAGCGGCCGGCGGGGCAGGGGGATGGCGTCGACGCGAAAGAGCAGCACCAGCGCCGCCAAGCGTCCGATGCTCGAGAGCGCAAAGATCGTCCAGTAAGCGTGCAGGCTCGGTCCGAGGGCCGACAAAATCGCTCCGCCGACCAGCGAGCCGGCGCACCAGGCGCCGGTGTTGGCCAAGTTGTAGAGCGTCAGCATCCGCGCCCGTCGAGCGGCAGGGAGCGATTCGAAAAACATCAAGAAAAAGCCGAGTTCATATGCGGCCCAGAGCGTGCCGCTGAGAATCTGAACGCACATCACCCAGGCAAACGACTCGCTGAGTGTCCACAGCGATGCTAGCGGCACGATCGAAACGCCCCCGAGCCACAGCAGGAACCGCGCGCCGCGCCGACTGGCCACGTTTCCCCACAGCGTCGAGGCGAGCGCCTTGGCGACGAACGCGGTCGCGACCAGCACGACATAGCTGGCATAGTTGAAATGCAGCTGCATGAGCATGTACGGAGTGAAGTAAGGCCCGGAGATCTGCACCATCCCCTGGACCGCGACCAGATAGGTGATCAAGCGCATGCCGCGGCGGCTG
>JBQCEI010000215.1:0-4190 GCA_051960375.1 Aureliella sp.
CGGCTTTTTGGCCGCCCCCCCCCGCCCCGGGGGGGGGGGGGCGGGGGCCGGGGGGGTGAGGGGCGGAAGCGGAGATGTGTTCAGCCCATCAACCCAACAACGGTTTGTCAGGCTTCGTGGCGGGTTCGTCCCTCGCTTACGCGTCGGGTTACATAGAACGGTTCGTTCCTCGATTACGCGTCGGCTTCCATAGCAATTCCCCGGTACACACCCCACAACCGCCATCAATTCAAGTCAAACTTGTAGACGTTTTTCGAAGAGTCGGCGTCGACCGTGGCGTTGATGCCGGACTTGGTCGGATCGCCGTACTTGACGGGGATCGGCGAAGGCTCGGGTTTCTTGCCGCCGGTGAAGCCCGGCATGTCGGGCGTCTCATCGGGGACGTATCGAAAGGCTACGTTGTAGCTGCCGACCATGGCGCCATCGCCCGGGGTGCGCGTTTGAAGTTCGAACTTCCCTTCCTGGTCGGTAACCCCTTCGGCAATCTGCCCCGTACCGCTTGTCGGCGTAAACGACACGGAGATCTTCGCGATCGGTGAGCCCTTATAAGTCACCACGCCTCGGGCCGGAACGATCCCGTCATCGCTCCCGCCGCAGCCGACCAACGCACCCGAACCACAAAGCAGCAGACACAAAGAAATCATGCGTTGAAATGACAAGACTTGAACTCCTAAGCAACTAAATGATTGAGTCTTGAGGACCAAAGGTCCGTTAATCCCTTAGCCCAGCCCAGCGGACTGGGATCGCCATATGCTCCCGGCATCCCAGCCCGCCGGGCTGGGCTAAGGAATCGCGGGCCTTTGGCCCTAACAGCCCCGGTTGTTCCCAGCACTAAAAATCGCCGACGACTTCACCCGAGCTGATGGTCGCGGCCGCGCGATAGACGCCGATGTCGATCGAATCGGTTACGAATCGAACGCTGCCGTCGCCCAAGCCGAATTGTCCGCCGCCGACGTGACGGCTGGCGAAGGAGTAGTTGTTCGGCCAGTCGCCAATTTTCTTAGGCCGCCGCAACACGGCGTTGAGCGGGATGGCGCAGGTGGCGGTCACCGCGTTGGGGTTATACCACCAGTTCCACTGGCTCCAGCCGGGCAAAGCCTCGCCGATGGCGAACGTGTTCGACGTGCCGTCGAGCAAATCGCGAATGCGCGTCACCGGATTGGTGTTTTGCTGATTGGAACACAGGACACCGTTGCCCGCGTTGAGTCCATCGGTGCTGCCGGCATGTCTTCCAGCGGGCGATGACACCGGTGCATAGACGCCCCAGGCCCAATTGCTTCCCGCGCAGGCTTTGTAGTCGGTGACACCCCAAGTACCGGGCGGATTCACATTCACATCGGAGCGGTTGCCCAACCGGCCGCCATTGTTTTCGTCATCCGACGGGCAGAGGTATGTCGGAATTACCGTATTGGCGATGGTCTGGTTCCTCAAGATGTTTGGCGTCGAGCCCTGCAGACCGACGGTGAAGTCGATCTGGTTGAACATGCTCCCTTGCTCGATTTGCGGCAGGATCATCTGCAGCCAGCTCTTGCCCGTGTTGGCAATCGCTGCACCACCGCCGCCGCCGCCCGGGATCGAGCGCCAGGCATAGTTGATCGGAAAGCACTTGTGCGTGTCGTGGTAGTTTTGAAACGCGAGACCGAGCTGCTTGATATTGTTCGAGCACTGCATCCGCCGCGCAGCTTCGCGAGCCGCTTGCACTGCCGGCAACAGCAACCCAACTAACAAACCAATAATTGCAATAACGACGAGAAGTTCGACGAGCGTAAAAGCGCGTCGGGGCCGAACGTAAAAACGCATGACAAAGCTCCGTGAAGAATCGGTAAAACGAAAATAGCAGAGCAGAACTGTCCCACATGCCCCAAATAAACGTATTGGCTTGTAAGTCAAATCAAGCCTTGCTAAGGACTCCTAAAAAAAAGAACTGTCCGACCCGAGCTCGCGGCTCGCGCCCCATGACTTGGCTTTCGGCGCCATGCAACCTCGACGGCCTCAACGCAACCGCAATCATTTGCTATCAACGGAAAAAGAAGAGCCCGCTGGAATGATCGACTCGCCCATCAACGATGAGGAACATGACGCTATCCTCCGGCTTAGGGCGATTAGCCGGGCGCACACTGCCGCGTGATCCACTAAAGCAAGCGCGTCAGCGGCGCATGGATGCTACTACGTTTTGGGGAGGAGGTCAACTGTTTTGAGGAGGCCACTGCACAGTGGTTTTCAGAAAAGTGGTCACCGCGAGGTCGTTGGTTTTAAGTCCCGACAGGGACGACAGCCCCATGCTGGCGGCGCGAGCCGCCAGTAGCGTTGCACAATCAGCCGGCACGCGTTAGCGTCCGGTTCCATGACTTAAAGCGCCGCAAACCGCGGGCTAACGCCCTGGCGGCTGATTCCATCGCCTGACCAATGCGGGATACCAGCCGGCTACCGCTTCTTAGGCCGCGGGATGCGTTTGCCGGAGCCTTTGGGGCCGCGGCGGCCTTTGCTTTGCCGGCCGCCGCTGGCGCTGTAGGACTCGCCGCTTTCGGCGATGCGCTCGCCGACGTGCTCTTTCAAATGCAAGAGTTTATCGCGGAGCGTGGCGGCTCGTTCGAATTCGAGATCTTCGGCCGCTTGCAACATCTCCTTCTCGAGCAGATCGAGATAATCTTCCGTGATCACCTGGCCGGTCGGTTCGCCGCGCACCGCTTCGCGAGCTTTGCGGTGAGCCTGAGCGGCCGCTTCGATGCCCGCCTTGATGTTGCGTTTGACCGTTTGAGGCGTGATGCCATGCCGCTGGTTGTATTCTTCTTGCAGCCGTCGGCGGCGCGATGTTTCCTCGATCGCCGCCCGCATCGAATCGGTCATCGAATCGGCATACAAAATCACCTTGGCGTTGACGTTTCGAGCCGCGCGGCCGATCGTCTGGATGAGCGAAGTTTCGCTGCGCAGGAAACCTTCCTTGTCAGCATCGAGGACAGCGACCAGCGAGACTTCGGGCAAGTCGAGACCTTCGCGCAGCAAGTTGACACCGACCAGCACGTCGAACTTGCCCTGACGCAATTCGTGCAGCAGTTCGACCCGTTCAAAAGCGTCCAGTTCGCTGTGCAACCAGCGGCAGCGCACATCCTGCTCGGTGAGATAAGCAGCCAGATCTTCGGCCAGGCGTTTGGTGAGGGCCGTCACCAGCGTGCGTTCTCCGGCGGCGGCTCGCTGACGAATTTCCTCGAGCAAGTGATTCACTTGGCCGCGAGCCGGTACGACTTCGATGACCGGATCAAGCAAGCCGGTGGGGCGGATGATCTGTTCGACGACTTCGCCGCGCGTCTTTCCAAGTTCGTAATCGCTCGGCGTCGCTGAAACGAAAATGACTTGGTTGGTCTTCTCTTCCCATTCTTCGAACTTCAGCGGCCGGTTATCCAGCGCGCTGGGCAGTCGGAAGCCGTGCTCGACCAGCGTCAGTTTGCGGCTTCGGTCGCCGGCGTACATGGCACGCACCTGAGGCACGGTTACGTGCGACTCGTCGACCAGCAGCAAAAAGTCCTTGGGGAAGAAGTCGTAGAGCGTATCGGGGGTCGCGCCGGGCGGTTTGCCCGAAAGGGGACGCGAATAGTTTTCGATGCCCGGGCAGTGGCCGACTTCTTGAAGCATCTCCAGATCGAAGCGCGTGCGAGCGCTCAGCCGCTGCGCTTCGAGCAGTTTGCCTTGTTCCTGGAATTTATCGAGCTGCATCTTGAGCTCTTCGCGGATGACTCGAATCGCTCGCTCGATGCGGTCTTCGGTCGTCACGAAGTGCTTGGCCGGATAGATATACACTTCATCCATCCGCTGCAGCGTTTCACCAGTGAGCGGATTGATGATCGAAATCTGCTCGATCTCGTCACCCCAGAGCTCGACACGATAAGCGAACTCTTCGTACGAAGGCCAGAGCTCGAGACTGTCGCCGCGAACGCGGAACTTGGTGCGCTCAAAGGCAATGTCGTTGCGTTCGTACTGGATATCGACCAATCGCAACAGCACGTCGTCGCGATTGATCGTTTGACCGACGCGGAGGTGGACCACCATGTTGCGGTAGTCTTCGGGGCTACCCAAGCCGTAGATGCTCGAGACGCTCGCCACGATCACCACGTCGCGGGGGGGGGGGCGCGCGCCCCCGGCCGCCCCACCCACACCCAAAAAAAAAAGGGTTTTCGAGGAAAGAGCTTCGAGTT
>JBQCEI010000216.1:0-14310 GCA_051960375.1 Aureliella sp.
TGCCGAATTCTGCCGAGTTCCGTTCAAGATTTTGACGCTTGCGGCCGACCGGCCGTCTTGTTATTCCAATGGGACATGCCGCCCACAGCCGCAAGCCAGGCAGGAAGCTGGGCACGAAAGCCGGGGCGAGCATGTGCCGCGCAAGGAAGCGCGGACGCTACCCGCTGACCCCGACAAGAAGCCGCTCTTTCGAAAGGAATCGAAATGGAGCTAGCGATGCAAGTGTTCGTCGACTGGACCGCGCTGATGGTTCCCGCTCTGGCCCTGTGGGCCGTCATCGGCATCCACGCCTACCGCTCCGAGGGATTCGCTCTGCTGGTCGATGTCTTCTATTTTCTGGTCATGGTCCTGATCGCCGCCCTGACATGGCGGACGATGAGCGGCAACGATTCCTGCTGGCTGATCCATACGGCCAGCCTCGGCACGATGTTCATCGGCGGCGTCTTGCCCAAACGCGACAGCTCCGAGGAAGCGGCCAATCTCATCGGCCAGTTTGACTAACGAGGGCTGCTATCTAGCGGCCCGGAGGGCCCGCCGTCAGTGGCCCGGGGCGGAAGCCGGCGGAAGCCCCGGGAAAGCTACACCGCTTACGCCGGCCCCTCCGGGGCGAGTTCAGATGCGGGTTTTACAGCGCGCCACTACCTACCCGAAGATCTTGCCGGATCGGCCCTTCTTTCGCAGGTGCGCCCCGTGACTGCGTCGCGCCGAGGGGGCGGCTTTTGGCCTTGTCGAAACCTTCTCTCCCTCGCCCCAGTTGCTATACTTGGGATTAGTCGCTTCCTAACCGCGAGGGCTTTCCGATGAATCCTGGTAAACACCTCGATTATTTACTGCAGCAATGGCCCTTCGATCCCGAATGCGTGTGCGTCCGGCTCGTAAAAGGTTGCGACGGTAGAGATGTCATTCAGCTGCGATTGGACCTGGGAATTCTCCAGTTGGAGACCGCCGGTCGCCCCGATGGAATGAAACCCGAGGGGTTCGACACGATGCTCGACCTGCTGCTGCACGAGGAGCAGGACGATCCCGACTTCGAGCTGGATGAGGAAACCTGCATCGAGATCGATCGCGAGTTCGTCCAGTTCTACCAGCGCCGCGTGGCTTGGCTGCGATTGCAGCATTTCGAGCGAGCCATGCAGGACGCCGATCACACGTTAGCTTTGATGGATTTTTGCCGCGATCATTCGCCCGACGAACAGTGGACGCTGCGGCACGAACAGCATCGGGCTTTCGTGATCTTTCATCGCACCCAAGCTGCCGCTCTGGCCGCCATGGAAGACGAGTCGGCCGAGGCTGCGGTCGCGCACGTCAATGAAGGGCTCGAACTGATCCGCGAGAGCTTCGCCGATATGGGCTGGGAAGATCAGTATGAAGAGGACGAGCTCGTGCAGCGCCTGGTGCAACTCCGCGACTCGTTGTGCGACGAGTACTCGATCGGCAAGTCGCTCCGCGAACGCCTGGCCGAAGCGGTAGCCACCGAGCAGTACGAACTGGCCGCCCGTCTCCGCGATGAACTGACCCGCCGCAGCGAGAACTAGCCGCCTCGCTCGCCTCACAATTTGAACCTTCCATCAAGAGCTCTCCGCGCCTCCGCGGTGAGCTCTTCTTTTTTTACCGCGGAGGACGCGGAGAGCGCGGAGGGATAAAACCCCAAAAAAAATGCTTGACCGCTCTGTCGCACTGGTGTACTATCACACTAGTACGGCGGGCTTGGTTCAAGCTTGGCGTTCGTACGAAGGAGGCGGATGATGCAATTGTCGATCGAACCCAACAATGGGATTCCGATTTTTGAGCAGCTGGTTCGGCAAATCAAGTTTGCCGTGGCCGAAGGGGTTCTAATGCCTGGGCAACTCTTGCCCAGCGTGCGCGTGCTGGCCAAGAAGCTGGCGGTCAATCCCAACACGATTCAGCGCGCTTACCAGGAATTGCAAAGCGAAGATGTGCTGGAGAGCCTCCGCGGCCGCGGCATCGCGGTTTGCGCCGGCGCCAAACGGCGGTGCGTCAGCGATCGCCAAACGCTCTTGGCCGAGCGACTGACGGCGGTTGTCGACGAGGCCGTTCGCAGCGGCTTGGATCCCGAGCAAGTGCGCGAGATGTTCGAGAAGGCGTTGAAACATTCGATGCGAAGTCAGGGGGCGCAATCATGAGCGAGGCGACCGGCAACAGTGCGATCGTGGTGGAACATGTGGGCAAGCGTTTTGGCCGGCGCACCGTGCTCAGCGATGTGACGTTCCGCGTGCCGACGGGCTGCGTCTTCGCGCTCATCGGCGAAAACGGCGCGGGCAAGTCGACGCTAATTCGCGGCTTGCTCGGTTACCATCGCTTTGAGAGCGGTTCGGCGCAAGTGCTGGGAAGCGATCCACGGCGCGAAGCGATCCAACTGCGGCGGCGCGTCGGTTATGTGTCCGATGCACCGGGACTGTATGAATGGATGACTGTCTCCGAAGCGGGCTGGTATGCATCGGGTTTCTACGCGGAGGGTTTTCTCGAGCGCTATGCAGCTCTGTGCCGCGACTTCGAACTCCCCTTCGACACCAAGATCCGCGATCTCTCCAAAGGCATGCGCGCCAAGGTGGCTCTGTCGCTGGCGATGGCCTTTGATCCGGAACTGCTGGTGCTCGACGAACCGACTTCGGGACTCGATCCGCTCGTTCGCCGCGCGTTTCTCGAAAGCATGGTCGATCGGGCGGCAGCCGGGCAGACGGTCTTTCTCAGCAGCCATCAGATTCACGAGGTGGAACGCGTTGCCGATTGGATCGCCATTTTGCATGCGGGGCGTTTGCAAGTCGTCGCGCAGCTGGACGAATTGAAGAGCGAAGTGAGCATTCTGAACTTCTCGCTCCGCGACCCGCTGCTGGTGCTGCCCAGCGAACTGGATCGAGCCGATGTGCTGCATCGCATCGTCGAAGGACGCACGGTTCACATGATGGTCCGCAAGCTGTCCCCCGAGACGCTCGCAGCCCTGGAGCGCGATGCGAACATCTTCGACATCAAACAGCTACGGCCGAATCTGGAAGAACTGTATCTCGGCTTCACTCAGCCTATGGCCCCTCACGCCGGCCCTACGCCTCGACCTACTCGGTCCGACGTAGCTTGATCTCCTCCGCGCTCTCCGCGATTCCGCGGTAAAAACACAGCTCAGCGATAAGGACTCGATCCATGACTCCCAGCGTGGCCATGCGGCATCTGCTTTGGAAAGATTATCGCCAAGCCCGTCCAGCGCTATGGGCGTGTCTGATCATGCTCGCGTGCATTCAGGTGCTCTATCTAATCGCGCAGCTGTTCGATCAAGGGACCGACACGGCGACCGTTCAAGGAGCGTACTTCATCGCGCTGATTGCGCCGACGCTGGTTGCGATGGCGTGCAGCGGCTTATTGATCGGTCAAGAAAGACAGACGCGCACTTGGAACTGGTCGAGCAGCTTGCCGGTCAGCTGGTCGTCGGCCTTGGCGAGCAAGTTTATCGTGTGGCTGGTCGCGAGCATCGTGACGACCGTCGTGCTGCTGGCTGTGTATGCGGTGCTGTATCGCTTGGCCTTGCTCTCCGGGCGCAGTCCGACGGCGAGCGCCGCGTGGCAGATCTCAGAAATCCAAACGATGGAAGCCATGTTGGTGCTCGTCCCGATCGAGGTCTTTGTGATCTTCAGCATCGCGGCGCTCCTGTGGAACGATACGCTGCTGGCGCTGGTCATCGCTGCGATCGTGCTCTGTGCGGGTCATCTTCTCGTAATAGATAGTGGCACGAGAATCATCCATGGCATCCCGCGCAACTATCCTACTCGGCTGCAGGACCATCTGCCGACCGCAGTGTCGCTGCTGGTGCTGGCCATTGGATTGGCGGCGCTGGGGCTGTGCTATGCGTTTCGTTGGCGCTGGACGAGCGGGCAATTGGCTTCGCTGTCGCTGCGCGGGTGGCTGCGTTTCGGCGGTGGGAAGTCGGGCGGTGACGCGTCCCTCGCTTACGCGTCGGGTTACAAGGGGGCCCTCGCTTACGCGTCGGGTTCCAGTGAGTCCCTCGCTTACGCGTCGGGTTACCGAGTCGGCAGGCCGAGCGAGACGGGGATGATGTTCGCGCAGGCATGGCGCTCGGGACTGGGCATTTGCGTTGGGATCGTCATCGCGGCGCTTGCCTTGCTGGCCGGCGCGCCAAACGAGTGGCGGATTTTTCCGCCGGTGCTCGTGGCGGCGTCGCTGCTGTTGGGTGTGAGTGTGTTCGGCAGCGAGCATCCGCAAGGTCGCTATCGCTTCTTTGCCGATCGCGGAGCTTCGTGGGTGCGCTTTCTCATCGCGCACGTCTCGGTAGGCTTGGGCTGGCAAGTGGTACTTTTCGCGCTCGCTTACGGACTGCTCGTTTGGCAGGGCTCGCGCACAGACTTCGGTTTCCCAAGCGTTCTAGGTGTGGCCCTGGCTGCATTTGGCTTGGCGGTCTTTTCGTCGTTGTGCATCAGCAACGCAGTGATCGCGACTGCGTTTGCCGGGCTGGCTCTGTTTGCATGTGCGATATTCTACGAGATCGCTGACAGTTACTGGAGCGCTCTCATCGGTCAGCGCGACTATGTCGTCTCCGCACTGCCGCTTACCGTTGCGATTTTTGCGGCTGGCCTGATCTACCAAGCCCGCCGCTGGTTTGTTTTCGATCGCCCGCACTCGTTCCGCGTGCTGCTTACCGCGGGACTGGTGGGTTTGTTTGCACCGCTCTGGTTGTGGCTGACCTTTGGCTATCTGACGATTCCCGCGGTCCCATGGCAAGGTGTTCCGGTTGATCAAGTCCACATTGCGTCCCCGCGCCGCCTGCCTCGACTAGCGGTCTACTTGCCCGATATCGCCGCCATGCCTTTGACGCCGTTGTCGCCTTCACCCATGGTAGCGCAAGAGCTGATCGCCGACAGCTATCGCGGACAGCTGTGGCTAATCGTGCAGCGTCACGGTTCCGTCGCCGCGTGGCTCGACACTTGGAAAGAGCCTCTCGAACAAATCCGTGAGGAGCTATCCAATCGCGAAGCCTTTGCACCAGCGAATTCGCTATGGCCTTACTCAAACATGATTGAACAGATGGCCTTCCTGGGCGTGGCTGCTACGCAGGCTCGCGATCGCGCGTTTGCAGCCGAGGCCTGGCGGCTCAATCACGCGCTGCTGGAGTTGGCCCAAGATGATCGCGAATGGGTGGTTCAGAGTTTGAACGCACGCACAGCGACTTGGGGGCTATGGAACCTGCTAAGTGAGGATGACATCGATTTTCTGAAAGATCAGTCTGATCTCAGTTCGTTGCTGCCCGATCACGTCGACAACGCGGTTTGGTCGCATACGCTTCGCGTCAACTGGACGCTGCGGAAGCTCGCGTTGACTAACGACTCGCAGACTCCCGTGGGGGCGTTCCATACGGTTCAAGGGGCCTTCATTATCCGAACTGTGAGATACTATCCACCGCTGCGCTGGGCTGTCGAACGCCAGATGGCGCTTCAACTGAACGAGGAGTTAGAGGTGCTCGAAGGTCGCGGTTCGCAGGTTGCGTCCGTCGGCGCGCCGAGGCTCCCAGGGAACGACATCGTGTATCAAATCCAGACGCTGCGGCAGCTCGAGGAACAGGTCGCCGCGAAGATAGCGCAAGCGCAGTAGCTCTCTTCTCCGCGCTCTCCGCGTCCTCCGCGGTAAAAAACGGCTGTTCGCCTTAGATGTCGAGCTTCTCATCGGCATCGCCGAACGTCTCGAGCTTGAGTCCCATCTTGTCCATGATCGACAAGTACAGCCGGCACATCTGCCGCTTGGGCTGGTCGCGGTAATCGAGCACGCGGCCTCCTGCAATCGTACCGCCGCCACCGCCGAGCATCACCACGGGCAACTGGCTCGCATCGTGATTGCCGTTCATCATGCTCGAGCACATCATCAGCATCGAGTTGTCGAGCACGCTGCGTTCGCCTTCCTGGATGCTGTCCAGACGCTTGGCGATGTAGGCCAGCTGCGAGAAGAAGAACTGGTTGACCTTCAGCCAATCCTCGGTATCGGAGTGCGAGAGCAAGTGATGGATCATGTAATCGACGCCGAGGTTCGGGAAACGTAGCGACGAGTGATCATTGTTCAGCTTCAGCGTGCACAACCGCGTCGTGTCGGTCTGAAAGGCGAGCACGAGAATGTCGCACATCAGCCGCATGTGCTCGGCGATGTCTTGCGGGATGCCGTCGGCCGGCCGCGGGATATTGGGCTGAGTGAGCGTCGGCCGCCAGCCCTGCATCTCGCCGCGCTTGCCCGCGCTGGCGATACGTTTCTCGACTTCCCGCACCGAGTCGAGGTATTCGTCGAGCTTGCGCTGATCGCCGCGGCTGATGTGACGGCGCACGTCGCTGGCATCGCTCAGCACCGCATCGAGAACGCTTTGATCGCCTTTCTGCGCTTCGTCTTTGAACAGTCGATCGAAGGCCAGAGCTGGATAGAGTTCGAGCGGAGTGGGCGTCGTCGGCGAGCTCCACGAAATATGCGAGCTGTAGAGCATCGAATAGTTCTTGTGCACCGAGGGATTGGCCTTCTCGCAGCCCAGCACGAGGCTCGGCACTTTGGTTTCGTGGCCTTGATGCTGCGCGAGCAACTGGTCGACGCTCGTGCCCGAGCGAATGTCGCCGCCTGAGGCCAGCGGAGCGCCCGAGAGCAAGTTGCCGGTCTGCGAACTGTGAATGTTCCCCTTGAGCGCCTCGGCGTTGAACAAGCCGCGGATGAACAGCGTCTTGTCGCTCAGCTCTTGGATTGGCTCGAGCACTCTGCCGAACTTGAGCCCACCGTCGCTCGCTTCGGCTCGCCATTCCTTGCTGTGAAAACCGTTGCCGGCGAACAGGACGGCCAGGCGAACCGGTGCTTCGCCCGACTGCAAGCTCGGCGGCACGTCGGCTCCCCAGCTTCGCAGCGATTCCATCCACGGCAAAGCCATGCTGACGCCCAGGCCGCGAATCATCGTCCGCCGCGAAAAATGTCGCTGGTTCATGGTCGTTATCCTTCTCGTTTGGGACGCTGATGTTTTTTACCGCGGAGCAATTGTGTGGCACTGGCTGTGCCAGTGCTCTTCCTTCGAAGTTTGGTGGATGCCGAAACGAATCGTGTGCTAGCGCGCCACCGTTCTCTAAACCGGAAATGGTGCCGCCGTATCTACAGGCATTAGAGCATCATAGCTGCGTCTAACCGATAACTTCGAGGAGAAGAACACTGGCATAGCCAGTGCCACACGAGGGCGCGGAGTGACGTTATTCGTCGTCGGGAGGGACGTCGGCGTTGCGGATGTGGCGGAACTGGCGGCTGCGGACGATCGCGTCGACCGCTGTGGAAAAACGATAGTCGTGAGCGGCTAGCTCTCGCGTCATTTCGTCGAGCAGTTGTTGGTCGGACAAACGCACCGCGCGGCCCAGGGCGTATCCGAGTAGTTTACGGCAAAACTGCCGCACGAGCGCATCGCGCTTTTGCTCGATCACATAGCTGCGCAGCTCCTCCATGCCGGCCACCTGGGTTCCATCGGGCAGCGTCGTGGCCGTATCGAGCGCGTGACCGGCCAGATCGGTCTGGCGAAGCCGGCCGATGGCATCGAAGCTCTCGAGCGCAAAGCCGAAGGGATCGATTCGCACGTGGCAGTTCGCGCAGCGCTCATCCTGCGTATGCCGTTCGACCAGCTGTCGGACGCTGAGCGACTCCGATGCTTCATCGGTCGGCAGCAGCGGCACGTCCTTCGGCGGCTTGGGAAGCTTTTCACCGAGCAGCACATCGGAGATCCAGGTGCCGCGCAAGATCGGGCTGGTGCGCGACGCGCCGGACTGCTTGGCCAGCGTCGCTCCGAAGGCGAGCACGCCGCCGCGGTGGAATTTGCGAACTCCGTCGACGCGCCGCCACTGGTCGCCCGTCACGCCCTCGATGCCGTAATGCTGCGCGAGCTTCTCATTGAGGAACGTGTGGTCGGCATCGTAGATGTCGAGAATCGAGCGATCGTTCCGGAACAAATCGGTGAAGAACAGTTCGGCTTCGGTTTGCAGCTCATCTCGAATGTCGGCAAACTCGGGAAAGTGGCGCTCGCTCTTTTCCTCCAGCTCGGCAACATCCTGGATCTGCAACCAGTAGGTAGCGAACTGTTTTGATAGGCGGCTGATTCGGTCGTCGCTGAGCATCCGGCGAGCTTGAGCAGCGACCGCATCGGGCTCTTGCAAAGTGCCTGCTGCTGCGGCGGCGAGCAAAGCTTCGTCGGGCGGCCCCGACCACAGGAAATAACTGAGCCGCGACGCTAACTCCCAGTCGCTCACTGGACTGCTGCCTGTGCCGGGGGGCGATTCTTCGAGGCGATAGAGAAAACTGGTCGAGACCAGCACTCGCACCAGCAGCAAGCGAATCGACTCTTCATGGCTCAGCCCTTCGCCGCGCAGTTTGTCATACAAAGTCTGGAGTCCGCTGAGTTCGGCGTCGCTGAGCGGCCGTCGAAAAGCGCGGCGGGCAAAATCGGTCACCGCCGCCAAGTGCTTGGGCTCGGCTGCGAGCAGAGCTGCCCGGAACGCGTCGGCTCGCTGCTTGATCGGCTCGCGCAAGTGCTCGAACAACTTGGGATCGCTGTCCTGCGTCGCGTATTGCATCAGTTGCTCATAAGCGTCCTCGACAGTGAGCAGATCGCGGCTTACGAAGTGCAGCTCTTCCCACAGCCGGTCGAGCTGGGCGATTTCTTCTTGAGTGAGCATCAGCCGCTGGAGGTTCTCGTCTTCGCGATGAAACAGGGCCAGCGTGACGACTTCGTCGACCGGCACGATTTTCGTGTAAGCCAGCGCGGCCGGGAACACGGTTCGAAAGTCCTTGGCCGCTTGGGTGAACCGTTCGCGCACCTCGCTGCCGGGCGGACCGACCAGCAGCAACCACGAAGCGAACGATGGCGGTTCGACGGAGCTCGTCTTGCCGCTTACCTCAGTGACATACACTTGCACGCTCCCCTCGCGGCCTCCTTGGCCATCCAGTGCCGCAGTGAGGTGCAGTTCGCGACTGCAAAGTTCGTTCGGAACACGCAAAGTGATCACTGAAGGAGCATGCGTGGCGAGGCTCGCTCGATCGATTGCACCGCCGCCCTCGATCGCTCGGCCGAAGGGAATCGCATTGGCTCCATCGGCCGCATCAAGTTGATCATTTGCCGCTAGCTCGCCTTTTTCGGCCGCAGCCGCCAGGCGATCGAGCAGCACGCCGAGCAGCGGTCCATTGACATTGTGAACTTGGTCCCACAGTTCGCGGTCGGGGCCTTCCCCGGCGGGCCTTTCGCCCAGCAACAATTCCTGCGCTTCTCGGCCCAGTTCATCGCGGGCCGTTTGCGAGTCCGCGGCGAGCCATTCCTTGAGCACCGATCCACTCGGAATCACCGCTCGGTCGTGCTCGCCGGCTGCGATCGGTTCGGCGTAAAAGCTCCACGTATCGGCGTGGCCGTAGCGGTCGGCGTGTGGGTTGCCCGCGAGAATATCGGGCGAGACGTCGGCTGTTAGACTCCACTGTTTCGCTTCACCACTGGCGACCTTTTCAGTGATCTTCAGCTCGATGTCAGTCAAGTCGCACGCATGATTGCCGTCGCGCGGACCGATGGCGATCGACAACAGCTCGCCTTTGCGGATGCGCACGCCGTCGATCGGACCGACCGTCACCGGCTTGCTTCCCTGGGCGACGCCGGCAGCGAGTCGCTCGCGGGAAGCGCCACGCCTCAGTTCGATCGCCCAGGTGACGCCGTTGCCGCATTCGGGATGCGCATGCGTCACCGCGCCGTCGATAGCGACCTGGCCGCTGACGGGACTGCGCCAACTGACGACAGCGCTCTGCGTCGGCGAAGGATGCACGACCACGCCGTGCGGTTTCATGTTGCCCGGGATGCGCACATGCGTGTCGCCCGAGCTGGCCATGATGCTCGGCGTTTGATCCGAGCCCCAGCCGTTGACGAAATCATATCCGCCTCCTTGGCGCAGCTGATTCGTAAACAGCTGGTCAAGAGTCACTGGTCCACTGGGAGCGATCGACAGGTATTCAAACCAAGCGTCCATCACTTGGCGATCGAGCTTGTGGCGCTTCGCCAGCTCGTCCATGTCGAGCGGCTCTTCAGCTGTCATGAACTCCGCCGCAGCCGCGAGCGCCGCCGATGTCGCGGCGAGCAGTTCCTGACGCTGTTTGGTAAACGCTCGTGCGATGGCCGCGGCATCGACCACCTTGATGTCGGCGCGGCCCGGTGCGACCAGCCGCGGTTGCTCCCACACGATTCGGTCGTCTGCGTTGCCATCGCCCAGGTCGCTGGCTGCCAGGGCGACTTGCACTTCGTCGCTGTCGGTGGACGGCTGCAGCTTGTATCGCATTTCCCGGCGCTCGACCCAGGGGTCGATCGGCTCGAGCCACTGCTTCATGTGGCCAACGCTTTGAAAGCGGGTGAGCGATTGCTGCCAGGCGGAGATCTCTTTGATGAGTTGGGGCAGTTCCTCCTTATCCATCGCGCGGAAATGCTCCCCGATGCGCTTGAGCAAGACCGACGAATCGTCGCTTTGCAAAGCCTGCCAGAGGATCTGCATGTATTTAGCATTGAGCTGATGACGCTCGGCCACTTGAGCAGGTGTCGCTTGGCCGGCGTTCAGTTGCTCGCGGGCATCGGTCAGTGCATCGAGATAATCGGCCAGCGGCAAGCGTCCGCCGGCGTTGGTGTCCCACTCGAGTCCCTGCAAGTGCACGCGTGTGCTGCCGGTGTCGGATGTGTAGCGTCCATAGAATTCGCGCAGGCGACGGAGCACATCGTCGGTCCAGTCGCGCGGCGTCGTGTAGGGGGAAAAGCGAATGCCGTCGGGCAAGAGGATCGCATGTTCGGCCACCGACTTGGCTGCGTCGACGTATTTGCTCAGCAGCGCGGGCGACATAACGAGCGAATTGCCGGTGTTGGTAAAACCTTCGCCGGCGGCGCTGTCGGCCGGGAACTCGCGAGCCGGCTCGAGCGGCTGGCCGGTGAGTTCTTGTATCGTGTAGGTGTACTCGGCGTTGTTCAGCCGGCGAAGGACGACCGGCCCGGGATCGCCCGCCGTCGCCGCCGCTTCCGCAGCGACATAATCGTCCAGCCACTTTCGCAAGTCGGCCAGCTCGTCGGGCTTCAACTGCTCCGAGTCTCGCGGCGGCATCTCGCGGATGTCGAGCATCTCGATCGCTTTGAGCCACACCTTGGGCGCCGAGCGTATTTGCTCGAGCGTCGTAAAACGCTCGAGGTCCAACTCGCCCGCGGGGTCAGCCGTCGCATGGCACTCGCAGCAGTACTTTTTGAGCAGCGGCTGAACGCACTCGGCGTACTGGCGCTCGACCGATTGGAAATCGGCACTCGACGCAACATTGATCCAGCAAGTGCATGCAGCGGCGGCTACAACTGACCGGAAGGCACTCAGAATCAGGCGTCGACTGAAAACAAGCACTGCACGGGCCCTCGCGAAAACAGTTTTGCTGCCAGGAAAGCAGCGCGGTAGGAGCCCCGATTCTACCGCAATCTCGGTCCCTCCGCGCTCTCCGCGTCCTCCGCGGCAAATTCATTTTTACCGCGGAGGCGCAGAGGTAAGTTCGTAGATTGCTGCCATGCGTTCGTAGGGCACGCCTGCGGCAATGCGTACGATTTCCGCTAGAGCTTCGACTGGCTTGAGCCCAACGCAAGTGAGATCGGCAAACCACACGTGCCGTGAGCAATACCGCGCGGCCGGCTTTCCCCAGCGATCGTAGTAACGGCGAATGAAGCGATGCACGCGCGGTGCGGTTGCCAACAAAGCGAGCTCGAGAAACTTGAGCCGCTTCATGGTCAGCGTCGCCTCTGCGAATACGACCTGCGCATTTTCTGCCAAGAATTGGCGCCGCTCTGGCAAGCCTCGTCTCCCGCCAAGCCACTGGTGCGCATGCGCTGCTGCATTGGCAAAGTAACAGTTCGGCGGATTAACGGGCAGGCGGCTATATTCGTCGAACATCGCCTGCACCGCAAAACGCCAACTGATCAGCCAGCCGAGCAACCAGCACACAAACGCTCCGATGAAACGATACGGTTTGTCGAGTTGCGAACGGGTGGATGTGCTGACTGCCCATGCGGCCCGAACATAAGCGATCAAACAGAGCGTGGGAGCAGCGGCCAGGGCCACAAGGCACATGAAAAGCGCAGGCTCGATAAGGTTCTCAGGCAGGAAGCGAAACACGGCGGCGCCGACCGCTGCCAAGCTCGTCAGGCAGAGCAAATGCCATATTTGAAAACGCTTGCAGTTTTTGGCGAGCGCTTCCAGGAGGATAGACACTGTGAAGACCACAGGCAGCACGAACGCCGACATTATCAGCGTAACGACGCTCGTGCAGGAGACGACGATGACCCAGTACTGAAGCGCTAGGATCACGCCGCTATATAACCCCAATCGAACCCACCAGTGCCGCGCCGATGAAGGCTGGAAGGCCCAACAGCTCAGAGCGACGATACTGAATGACAACCAAAGGGTGAACGGAAGCCAGGCGCTGGGCCGCAGCAGCTGGGCCGCATAGGCGCTGAAGTTGCCCGATTGCCATTCGTGAAAAGGTCCAGCGCCGCGAGTCGTAAACGCAAAACAGATCAGCGGCATCATAGCGCCGTAAAGCCACAGCACGATCCGGCACCGAGTTGATATGGGCCTGCGCCAACGATCGCTCAGCGAGATGATCAATGCGGGCATGGCGATCTGGCTCCCTGCTGTGCCTTCGTGTCTTTGTGGTTCAACAAAATGCCAAGACACGGATGTACGAAGAGATTACCAGTCTAACGCGCCAGCTTTCGAAGAGCCTCATCCATCTCGCGGAAGACGCTCGGCCAGTCGCCGACGGAGGGCTGGCGGAAGAGGCGCACCGAGGGGTACCAGGGCGAATCGCTGCGGCCGAGCAGCCAGCGCCAATCGGGGATGTAGTTCAGCGCGATCCAGGTCGGCACGCCGAGCGCACCAGCCAGGTGCGCGATCGAGGTATCGCTGGTGATCACCAAATCGAGTTGCCGCATGATCGCCGCGGTATCCATGAAGGCGCCGCTCGTCTTGTCGACATCTTCGCCCAGCGTTTGCACCGGACGAGCACCGCGCCAACGGCTCAGCTGCTCGACGCCGAAGCCGCTTTGCAGGCTGATCAGTTCCACGTTGGGAATCTCGGCCAAGGGTTCGAACTGGCTCAGCGGCACGCTGCGGAAGTGGTCGGCTTGATGATCGGGATTGCCTTGCCAGGCGATGCCGACGCGAAATGTGCCCGCGGTGCGCGGCAAGCGACTGACCCAGTACTGCTGGAGCTGCGGCGAGGGGCGAACGTAGCTCGGATACGTTGGCACCGACTGGTCATCGACGCCGAGGATGTCGGCTACATCCAACAGCGAACAGTGCGTATCGATCCGCATCTCCAGCGGCAGGCTGTTGGGATACATCGGTCCCAGCTCGGGCGACTGCTGCAATAAGGCCACGAGCCCCGGTTGGCAATGCACGATCGTGCGGGCGCCGCGCTCGCGGAGCAAACGCGCGAAGCGAATGAAGTTCAGCGTGTCGCCCAGGCCTTGTTCGACCGAGAGCAGGAACACTTTGTCGCGCACATCGCTGCCGTCCCACACCGGCGCCTTCAATTGCGGGCGGTGCAGATCGCCGACGCGCCAACGCCAGCGGTATTCGGCCCAGCCTTCCTGGAAACGACCTTGCAGCAAATAGATCACGCCCAGGTTGCGATGCAGTTCGGCTTCGTTGGGGTTGATCTCGAGGGCACGCTCGTACCACTGCAAGCCGCGCTCGATTTCGCCGTTCCACAAGTGCAACGTGCCGCGGTTCTTGTAAGCGTTGAGGTAATCGGGCTTCAGTTCGATCGCTCGCGCGAAGCAGCGATCGGCTTCTTCGATTTCGTTGACGTAGCGCAGCGAGTTGCCCAAGTTGTTGAGCGCGACCGGGAAATCAGGCTGAAGCTCCAGCGCGCGACGATACGTGGCGATCGACTCTTCGAAACGCCGCTGGTCATGCAGCGCGATCCCGAGATAGCACCAAGCCGCAGCGTTCTGCGGTTCGCCGGCGAGCACGCGTCGATAGATGGCTTCTGCATCGGCGAAGCGGCGCTGCTGCTGCAAAGCCCAGCCGCGCAGCAATTCCTGTTGCGATGTCGTCATGCTCGAGTTTCCATCCTCCGCGCTCTCTGCATCCTCGTGTGGCACTGGCTATGCCAGTGCTCTTCGTTTCGAAGTCTGCAGCGCAACGCAACAAGATGCGTCTTCAATACAGTCGCGTAACGAAAACATTCCATGCCCGATACCTAGGCGCCATTGGAACGCATATCGGCGCATAGGCCTAAGAACTT
>JBQCEI010000217.1:0-13461 GCA_051960375.1 Aureliella sp.
ATCGAGCTGTAAGCAATCAGCGTATAGCCGAAGATCGACTTGTGGCTGTGAACACTCATCAGTTCGCTGATAATGCCCATGCCGGGCAAAATCATGATGTAAACCGCAGGGTGCGAGTAGAACCAGAAGAAGTGCTGGAAGGCGACCGGATCACCGTTGAGGGCCGGGTCGAAAATGCCGATGTGCAGCACGCGTTCAGCCGTCAGCAGCAGGACGGTGATGCCCAAAACGGGCGTCGCCAAGACCTGGATAATCGCCGTCGCATACACGGCCCACAGGAACAGGGGCATCTTGAACCAGTTCATTCCCGGCGGACGCATCGTATTGATCGTCACGATAAAGTTCAGACCGGTGAAGATCGAGCTGAATCCGAGGATGAACACGCCGAGCGTCGCAAAGACGACGGCGCCTTGCGACTCAGTGGTCGTGCTGTACGGCGTGTAGAAGGTCCAGCCCGTATCCAGGCCGGTGATCAAGAGCGAAGCGATGAAGAAAATCGCTCCGGTGATCCACAGATAAAAACTGCACAGATTGAGCCGCGGAAACGCAACGTCCTTGGCACCGAGCATGATCGGCACGAGGAAGTTGCCCAGCGCCGCCGGAACGCTCGGGATGATGAACAAGAACACCATGATCGCGCCGTGGAGCGTGAAGACCTGGTTGTAGGTCTTGTTGCTCATGAAATGCGCGCCAGGGGTCCACAGTTCGGCGCGAATGGCTAGCGCCAAGAGGCCGCCGACCAAAAAGCTGCTCATCACACCGACCAGGTACATCAGTCCGATGCGCTTGTGGTCGAGCGTGAAAGCCCAGGAAGAAAACCCGCGCGTAACATTGAGAAAATTCGTCTCAGGCGAGTGGACTGCGCCTGCATGTTCTGCAACTGCGCTCATGTTCAAACCTCTGTATGGAAAGTGAGTCGCTGCGGAGCGACTCGTCAAAAACCAACCGTGTGCGATCGAAGCCTACATCACGCGATTCCGTCCGTACCAGTCTAGCAATCGGTGATGCAAGGGTTGCTGGACCGCTTTCGCTGTCATCGGCTGGCACGCGGCAGCGTCCGACATCTCTTGGGAACCGGGGGCTAACGCCCGCCGGCTGATGCTTATGGAGCGAACTACTTCTTTGGCTTCTCGCCATCGGCTGCGCTGCCAGCCTGCTGGCTCTCGCCCTCTTTCTTCAGCTGCTCTTCGGTCGGCGGCGGACCGCCGTTCTTCAAGCTTTGGATCAGGGCAATCAGCGCGTTGATCTCGTCTTCCTTCAGCTTGCCTTGGAAGGACTGCATCTGGGGAGCTCGCTCGAAGCCGGCGCGCTTTTGGCGCTGCGGCTCGAGAATCGAACGACGGATGTAGTCTTCATCGACGACCTGCGAGCTGCCGTCGCTCATCTGTTGGGTACTGCCGAAGCTCTTCGAGAAGCTCGGACCGACGATTACCTTGTTCTCTTCCAGTGAATGGCAGCCCTTGCAACCGACCCGGTTGTAGAGCCACAGGCCATGAGCCGGCGGGTACGTTGGCGCCTTGTTGGCTTCCGTGACCCACTTGTCGTAATCGGCAACCGATTGCACGTGGACGTCGGCGTGCATCAAGCTATGGTTTTCACCACAGTACTCTGCGCAGAACAGGTCGAACACGCCTTCCTTGATCGCCTGGAACCACATGATATTGATGCGTCCCGGGACGACGTCGGTCTTGCAGCGGAACGCCGGCACAAACAGCGCGTGCAGCACATCGTCCGATCGCATGCGCAGTCGAACCGGCTTGTCGAGCGGAATGTGCAGTTCGTCGGAGATCGCGCCGTTGGGATACTGGAAGGTCCAAGCCCATTTGCGCGCCGTGACGTTGATGTCGATGGAATCGGCCGGCGGACGCATCATGTCCAGATAGCCTTCGGTGCCGCGGTAGAAAATCCACACCACGATTAAGCTCGGGATGACCGTCCAGGCAACTTCCAACATGTTGTTGTGCCAGGCTTCCGTCGAGCCTTCGTAGCCCGGACGGCGGCGATACCACAACACGAACAACACCATGCCGATGACGATCGGAATGAAGAATACCACGCAGATGTAATAGATCATGAAGTAGAAATCATCTACTTCCTTCGCAAACGTCGAAGCTTGCTCTGGGAACCAGAAGGTTGCGGGCTTATCTGCCAAAAGTGGCCACATGCCAGGCATCATTGATCTTGTCTCGCAGGTTGGTGCGGATCTGAATTAGTAGCAGGTTCAGTATAAGCGTTCGGGCTCGAGTCGCTGAGGGGACTCGAAGCAGCAGGCTGATTTGCCGCAGGCTTCTTGCCGCTGAACCAGAACGGGGCGGTGAAGCCGAGGACCAGCAGCACAAAGGCGCCCGCCGAAAAGCTCAGCATGCGACGAGCGTCGGCCGTGTAGCGATTGGCATCCGGATCGAACGAGTAGCACATTTGCACGAAGGTATCCCCTAGCGAGCTGGACAGCTTGCCCTCGCTAGCGTCATTGAGCGCGAACTTGAACTGCTCGGGCTCTTGGCCCAATGACAAAAAGTAGCGACAAATCCGTCCGTCCGAGCTGAGGAAATAGGTCACCGCCGGATGGCTGTAGCGTTTGCTGGCTTTGTCGTAGAAGTACTGGAAACCGACCGCCTTGGCGAGCGTCGCGATCGACTTGGCGTCGCCGGTCAAAAAGTGCCAGCCGTTTTGGGCTCCGTCCGCCCGCACCATGCCGACATACTTCTGCTTGGTCGAAGCCGCCTTGGCGTGCGATTCGGTCGGATCGATGCTCACGGTAACGATCTCGAACTTCTCGCCGATGCCGGCGCCGTCGAGATCTCGCAAGGTCGAGACCAGATTGTCGAGCTGCGCGACACACAGCCCGGGGCAATCCGAGTAATTGAGCGTCAGGACGATCGGCTTGCCTTGCTTGAAGAACTTGCCCAGGCCGATCTTGTTGCCGCGTTCGTCGGTGAAGAGTAGGTTCATCGGCACGAACTCGCCGACGCGATCTTCGACCTCGATCCCTTGAGCCGAACCGGGCACCTTATCCATCAGAATCTGGGCGTGGAGTCTGCTTGGCAGCAGGCACAGGCCTAGCAGTAGCAGACTGATCGTCCCTCGGATGGATGTTAAAGAAAACATTGCCGGTATCGTTGTGGTAGGTATCCGCCTGGACGGGCGGGCGTGCGATGCTCTGCGCTGATCGGTGGGCGATGGATTGGACTGAGATTGCATAGTGCTTACTTTCCTCGGACTGGGGCGGAGCTTCCGTCTACTTCAATTGTTTGGGAAGTGGCCCGGGGAAAGCAAGTTTCAAAAATCAGGTGTTGGGCGCCGAAGCTGATTTGTCGCCCTTCGAATTGACCTCTTCCAACAGCAGCGTCTCGGCTCGTTCGATCGGAATGCGAATCCGCTCGACGCTCTGTACCTGCTCTTTGCCTGGGGGCGGCTGCGTGCCGTCCTTGGGCGGTTCGACCGGCACTTCCTCGGTCACTTTGCCGTAGTTCTGGAGCGACTGCTTCTGCTGCTGGATGATCTCGTCGGACGAGTAATAGCTTTGCTTGGTCAGCTTGGCATCTTCCTGAAGGTTGATCCAGTTGTAGCAAAGGGCTTGCAAGAGCAAGATCGCCGTGGCCAGCAGGATCACGCTGATGAAGGTGATGTAGCCGATCGTCTTGGTATTCAGGTCGTCGTAACGTGCCATGATTGCTTTTTGAAGGAATGGATTACATGACGTGGTAGCTGAGGGCAGCGGGAACCCACGGATTGCGTTTGGCAATCAGCGGAGCCGAGCCGACTCGCAACAGCAGCAGCGACAGGAAAACGCTGATCATGCCCAAGGCACAAACCGCATGACTGACCCACAGCATCACATCGCTACCCGACAATTCGGTGCTGGGCATGATCAGGAACGACATGTCGATCCAGTGCATGAACAGCAAAAAGAACGACCAGACGGCCATGGCGGTTCGGTTGCGACGCACATGGCGGGAAAGCATCAACAACATCGGCAGGGCAAAGTGGCCGACGATCAGCAGCAGGCCGACGTACTGCCAGCCGTTTTCCATCCGCGCCTTGTACCAGACCGTTTCTTCCGGAATGTTGCCATACCAGTAGAGCAGGAACTGCGAGAAGGCGATGTAGGTCCAGAAGAACACGAACCCGTACATGAACTTGCTCATGTCGTGGTAGTGCTCGACGTTTACGTACTTGAGCACGCGACCGTTGTTCTGCAGCAGGTTGAACACGATGATCATGAAGGCCCAGAAGGCCATCTGGCTGGCGGCGAAGATGTACACGCCGAAGATCGTGCTGAACCACGTCGGATCAGTCGACATCACCCAGTCGAAAGCGGCAAAGTTCAGCGACAGGGCGAAGAGCATGATCCAGGGACCCGAGTAACGGGTTAGCCGATTCGAGATCTCGGCGCTGCCGGTCTCGTCTTGCTCACGGCTCTTGGCGTAGTAGTACGACGCCGCAACGACCCACACGGCGAAATAGACGATCGCTCGCAGAGTGAACCAGCGGCCGTTGAGATAGCCGAGCTTGTCGGTGGAGAGCCCCGAGTCGGGACCGTTCCACGGGTAGAGCGCATCGCTGGGGGTCAGCAGGACCATGGCCAGGATCGGCACAAAGAGCACTGCCCACCAAGCCACGTTGACCGCCAGGATCTCGGCGACGCGGCGAATGGTGGCGCACCAAGAGGCCCGGGCCAGATGGCTCACGAGCACAAAGAACAAAGCGCCGATGCACAGCGTCAAGCAGTAGATGTAGTTGGTCAGATACGAATGCAGAAAGGTCTTGAAGCCCAGCATCCGATCGTCGGCCGGCCCGGTGAAGTAGCACAGGGCGAGGCTCACCAGAATGCTTACCGCTCCAACGGCCATCAGCACAGGCGCGGCGGCCCGCCAGTGGCCGGGGAGAGAATCGTCATCGTTCAGCACAGTGGCAACCATAGTTTTGCCTAGTCTCGGTTCTTATCAGGTCGGGTGGTTACTTGTTGGGAGCAGCGGTCAGCTTGGCGCGTTGAGTCTCGGGCACGTCCTCGAGCGTCGCATTGCGAGCTCGCTGCAGAGCTTTGACATAGAGTACGATGGCCCAGCGTTCCTTCGGGGTGAGCACCGGTCCGTAGGGAGCCATCTTGCCGCGGCCGTTGGTAATCGTGTCGAAGATCCTGCCGACCGGCTGCTTTTCGACGCCTGGCCCGTGCAGATTCGTCGGCTGCTGCCAGTAGCCTTGCGCCAACTGGAAGGCTCGCTGCGATACCAGCCCGTCGCCGTCGCCAGCAAAGCCGTGGCAGACCGCGCAGTTGGTTTCAAACTTCAACTTGCCCAGCGCCATCATCTTTTCGTCGGCCGAGTCGAACGGGAATTCGGTCAGCCAGGGATGCTCGGGCGCATTTTCAGCAGTCGAGCCCGCCGGAGCGCCTGGTTCGTTGGGATGAGCCTGTTCGACCGCGGGCTTCTCCTCGGCCGACTTGCCGTCAGCCGGCTTTTCCTGGGCTGGTTTGTCAGCGGCAGGCTTTTTCTGGTCAGCAGGCTTTTTCTCGCTAGCTGGTTTCTTTGCGCCGTCAGCCTTCTTGTCGTCAGCCTTCTTGTCGTCAGCAGGCTTCTTCTCAGCCTTTGGCTTGGCGTCGTCTTGCGACTTCTTGTCAGCGTCCTTCGCAGCTCCACCCTTGGCCGCCGGAGCGGGAGCCTTGCCTTCGTCCGGGCGAGCGGCCGTCGCAGCGCCTTCTTTGTCGCCGGATTTGTCGCTCGACTTATCGTTCTTCTTGTCGTCGGACTTGTCGTCCTGCTTGTCATCCTGCTCTTTGTCTTGCAGGGCGACCATGCGGGTCGCTGCCGGCGGGGCGCTCAGAGCCAGGTCTTCCGGGGTGTAACCCAGGTAATACGGATCGCTCTGCTCGAGGTCGCCGCGGGCGATCGTGCCCTGGACCGGCGGACGCGAAACGCGGTTGTCTGCAAAGATCGAGGTGGTGCGCTGTCCCTTCCTAAAGGGCTGGAAGTCCATGTCGAAGAAGACGTGCAAGCGCGGCTCTTCCGACTTCGAGGCTCGCATGCGGAGGACCATCGCAGCGGGAATCAACGTGATCAGGATCAAGGCAGCCACGAAGCGCCAGACCGAGCTGGGCACGACGTCCGAGCTGTCGTCCTCTTTGACGACGTCGACCGACACCGGGCTGGTGCTCTCGAGCAGCGTCTTAACTTTGTCGGAATTGAAGTACTTGTCGCGCGAGTCGACCCACAGGAAGAAACGGTCGTCGGTCGCCCGGTCGAACCTGGGGTTGGTGAAGACCGGATTGCTGAACTTGGGCAGCCCGTTGAGCAGGATCATCGCGATGAAGCTCGAAAAGACGCTGAACAGAATCGTCGATTCGAACATGACCGGGATGAAGGCCGGCAGCGAGAAAAAGGGCTTACCGCTGATGATGTACGGGTAGCTCACCGCGTTCATCCACCATTCCATCAAGCACGCCAGCGTCATGCCGGTCAGGCCGAAGCACAGCACGATCCACGGCAGCACCGTGGGCTTGATTCCCAGCGCTTCGTCGATGCCATGCACCGGGAAGGGAGCAAACGCGTCGGTCCGGGTGTAACCCGAATCGCGCACTTTGCGGCAAGCCTCGAGAAGGTGATTCTCGTCGGCGTACTCTGCGATCCAACCATACGACCGCGGTGGGGAAACTTTGGTTTCTGTCTTGGGACTGATCATATCTGCATCGCTTGGAAAGTCGCGAACCGATGAATCGCGCACATGCGGGTACTGTGTTTACTGCGGGTACTGTGTTTACTGCGGGTGCTGTGTTTACTGCGGGTGCTGTGTTTACTGCGGTACTTTGTGTGCTGCCGGCGCTGTGTCGGCTACCGGTACTGTATTCGTATGTCTCTTCTTCGTGCGGCCGAGGCCCGGCTCACTTCTGGGCCAGGCTCGACCGCTGCGCAAACGCAGCGGCCTTCTTAGTGGTCCGCCGAGCCGTGCGTTCCGTGTTCGGCCGCCACATGGCCATGCGCTCCGTGAGCGTCATGGCGCTGGATCGCGAGGATGCCGCGGACTTCGGAGATCGCAATAACCGGCAGGTACCGACAAAACAGACAGAACAACGTCAAGAAAATGCCGAAGCTTCCGATGAGCATCAGGATGTCGAAGATCGTCGGTCGGAAGTAGCCCCAGCTCGATGGCAAAAAGTCTCGACTGAGCGACGTGACGGTGATCACGAAACGTTCAAACCACATGCCAATGTTCACGAAGATCGACACGATCCACATCAGAATAATGTTCGTGCGGAACGCGCGGAACCAGAACAACTGCGGCGATATCACGTTGCACGTCACCATGATCCAGTACGCCCACCAGTAGGGACCAAATGCGCGGTTGATAAACGTGAACTGCTCGTACGGGTTGCCGCTGTACCAAGCCATGAAGAACTCGGTCGCATACGCCAAGCCGACCATCGAGCCGGTCGCCAGGATGATCTTGTTCATGTTCTCCAGGTGCCGCATGGTGATCAGGTCCTTCAGACCGTAGATCGCCCGCACCGGAACCAGGAGCGAAAGCACCATCGCGAAACCGCTGAAAATAGCACCGGCAACGAAGTACGGCGGGAAGATCGTCGTGTGCCAACCGGGCAGCTGCGACACGGCGAAGTCGAAGCTAACGACCGTGTGCACCGAGAGAACCAGCGGCGTACACAGAGCCGAAAGCAGCGTGTAAGCCTTTTCGTATCGCATCCAGTGGCGCGACGAACCGTTCCAGCCCAGGCACAGGATGCCGTAGATCATGCGGCGGAACTTGCTGGTCGAACGGTCGCGGAAGGTGGCCAGGTCGGGAATCATACCCATGTACCAGAACACCAGCGAGCTCGAGGCATACGTTCCGACCGCGAACACGTCCCACAGCAGCGGGCTGCGGAACTGCGGCCACATCCACAGGTTGAGGCTCGGGTACGGGGTCAACCAGTACGCGAACCAAATGCGGCCGACGTGGATGCCCGGGAAGATGCCCGCACACACGACCGCGAAGATCGTCATCGCTTCGGCCGCGCGGTTGATGCTCGTGCGCCAGTTCTGCCGGAACAAGAACAAAATCGCGGAGATTAGCGTACCGGCGTGACCGATACCGACCCAGAACACGAAGTTCACGATCGGCCAGGCCCAGAACACGGGGCTCATGTTACCCCAGATCCCGACGCCTTTGTAAAGCAGATACGCGACGCAACAGAGGAACGTGAACGCAAGCGACACGGCCGGGATGAAGGTGAACCACCAGATCGCCGGCTGCTTCTCCTCGGAGATGCGCGCAACCATGCGCGTCAGCGAGGTGTAGTCATGTTCGCCGGTGATCAGCGGCGTGCGCCGACCGGGGGTGTCGTAGGTGTTATCGACAAATGGTGTACTAGCTATGCTCGCCATGACCTTCGCCAGATTCGGTGGTTCCGTGTGAGTGGTGTGCCTCAGCCGCCTTCAGCTGTTCGGCTGTCTTCAGACGTGGATGGACGTTGCGCACGCGCGCCAGATACAGCGTTCGCGGCTTGGTGTTCAGCTCTTCGAGCATCGCGTAGTTGCGAGGATCCTTGTGCAGGCGGGTGACCATGCTGGCCGGATCCTTCAAATCGCCGAAGATGATCGCTTGCGTCGGGCAAGCAACCATACAGGCGGTCTGCACCTCGCCATCCTCGATGCGGCGGCCTTCGTTGCGGGCAGTGATCTTGCCGTTTTGAACGCGCTGGATGCAGTAGGTGCACTTTTCCATGACACCGCGACCGCGAACGCTCACATCGGGATTGAGCACCAGCTGCTGCAGCTTGCGATTGGCTTCTTCGCGCTTGTCCTGCCAGCCGTAGAAGTAGCCGTACTCGGTGTTGAAGTTGATGTAGTTGAAGCGACGAACTTTGTACGGGCAGTTGTTACCGCAGTAACGCGTGCCGATACAGCGGTTGTACGCCATGTGGTTGATGCCGTCCTCGGTGTGAACCGTGGCGGCAACCGGACAAACCTGTTCGCACGGAGCCGTCTCGCAGTGCATGCACATGACCGGCTGATTGACGATCTTCGGCGCATCGGGATTGCCCGAGTAGTAACGGTCAACCCGCATCCAGTGCATCTCGCGACCGCGGTAGACCTGCTCCTTGCCGACGACCGGAACGTTGTTTTCCGACTGGCAAGCAATCACGCACGCGCTGCAACCGGTGCACTTGTTGAGGTCGACCGCCATGCCCCACTGATACGGAACCGTCTCGTCGCTTTCCAGCGCGTCGATCGGTTCTTTCCACAACGAGTTCAGCGGCGGATGGTGCAAACCCAAGTGCTCGACCCAGTCGGGACCCGAGGTGATTTGCTCGAGCGTCCCTTCGCGGATAAGCTGCGTCGAACGACGAGCCGTTTCGTCGAGGCCGAGCTTGTCGATCGCAAAGTGATCCTGCGTGGTCGACAGCCGGTAAGGGAGCGAGGTAGCCGACACCGCAACACCGGTCAGCACGTGCATCGCCGACGAGGTTCGCAGCGGACCTACGTTCTTGCCGACGATCGCCGCCTTGCCCGTGCCCAAACCGTTGCACGCCCGGCCGTAACCGAGAGCAGCGGCGATCGAGCCGTTGGCTTGGCCGGGAACGATAAAGACGGGGAGCTGGACCTGGCCTTCGCCGGCTCGCAGCGACACCAGTTCGCCTTGGTTGAGCTGCAGTTGTTTAGCGGTCTGCGGGCTCACTAGGGCAGCGTTGTCCCAGACGAGCTTGGTGATTTGCTGAGGCAGCTCTTGCAGCCACACGTTGTTGGCGAAGCGGCCATCGTAGAGCGCGTCGCTGGGATAGATGACGACTTCGATGCGATCGGGATTGATCGTCGCGATGTCGATCTCGCCGTCGGCAAACGAACCGTCCAGATCGCCCGAGGCGTCGAGCGGTTCAGCCGTGACATCTTTGGCGAAACCATTGTGCACGGCTTCTTCCCAACCGCGATTGGTCAGCCCCTCGGCGATCGACGCCGCGGTCGCTTTGACCAGGTCGACCGACGAGGTCTTCTCTTGGCCGGTCAGAATGGCGAGGATCTCGACCGGCGACTTGCCGTCCAGCAGCGGCTCGATCTGCGGCTGGCCGATACCATAGCTGCCGTCGACGCCGCGAACATCGCCCCAGCACTCCAGCGGGTGAGCCTGCGGAACGGTCCAGGCGCAAACTTCGGCGGTCTCGTCGGCGATCTCGGTCATGTAGACCGTGTGGGCGACGTTCTTCAGAGCGCTCCCCAGGTCGATATCGCGCGGAGCGGTGTAGACCGGGTTGTCGCCCAGAATCCAAACCGTGTCGAACTGATTGTTCTTGAGGCCCGCGGCCAGTTCGCTGAGCGAGACCGGTTTGGCCCCTTCGATCGCCTTGCGGCTGGGCATCAGCAGAACCGTCTTGCCGATCGCACCGATTTTCTGATTCAGTCGCAGAGCGCCCAGCTGGACGTTCTTCGGCAGATGCGAACCGACCGACACGACCGCGGCACCCTTGTTGGCGACCAGGTCCTCGGCCATCGCATCGATGGCGCGAGTGACTTGTTCGGCGGGCTCGATTTCATCAAACGGCTTTTCGTTTTGAGCCGCGGCTGCCGTTTGGCCGCCACCGAGCAGTTCATCAACGCGCTTTTCCAGCTTGGCCAGGAAGGCTTCGATTTCGCTGGTGCGCACTGGCAAGCGGAAGTCGGCCGTGGCGCCGGTCGTGCTGAAGCGGCTCTCGATCGCATACAGCCGGTTCATCGTGGCCGGATCGGGATCGCGGCGTTTGGCGAACTGACGCGAATAGATCGCGACGTTCGGATCGTTGCCCAGCAGGTCGCTGTCGAAGCAGCAAATCACCTTGGCCGCATCGAGCTTGTAAAGCAGTTCGGCAGGCTGACCAGCGGCCTGGGCACAAGCGGCATCGACCGCCGTGGTATCGACCGCCGAGTAGTTGACCAGCGTCGCTTGCGGCAGCGCCTTCATAGCTTCGCCGACCAAACGATTGACCGATGGCGAGAGCGAAGGCGACATAATGATCGCCAGCGACTTGCCGCCGTTTTCCTTGAGAGCCGCCAGGCGCTCGCCAGCATATTCAGCGAAAGCGGTCCAGGCAGAGTCGGAGGCCTTGCCCCCTTCGCGCTTGATGACGCGATCGAGCCGGTCGGGATCGTAGAGCCCGAGGATGCATGCCTGAGTGAAGACATCCGAGCCTGCGCTGGCGAAGCGATCTTTGCCCGCTTGCGCGTATTGGTTCGGCTCAGTGGCCCGCATGATCGGATGGGCCGGGTTGCCGTCGACTTTCAGCGGACGACCTTCGTAGTTGACCACCAGCGCGTGGACCGCGCGATCGGCCAGTTGGAAGTTGGTCGCGTACCGCTTGGCGATGCCCGGAAAACTGTTGGCGGGCCGCACCACAAACGAGGCGATCTCTTCGGGTCCGTAGCGGCAGCCGGCGGCGCCGGCCATCGCCAGCGATGCGCTCATCAGCTTGAGCCAGCGACGCCGCGATACGCCTTCTGGAAATTCCGAGGCCGCTTGCGGAAACTCGCGCTGCATGAACTGCTCAAACTCAGCAGTCCCTTCGAGCTCCGAGAGGCTTCGCCAATAATCTTGTTTGCCGACTTTCGTCGAAGATTCCACTACGCTCATCGGTGACAAACCGCACAGTTAGTTTTGGGATGGATATTCTTTTCGTCACGCAGCTTTGCCCCAAGCTCTTCGGGACTTACGCCCTCTTCGGGCTTCCAATCAAGCTTGGTAACGAACTCTACGGGACGCAGGTTGGGCTCGGGATTTCGGTGGCAATCGATGCACCAGGCCATCGACAACGGCTTGACCTGGTAAACCCGCTCCATGGTATCGATGCGACCATGACAAACGACGCAGCTGACGCCGCGGTTGACATGGGCAGAGTGATTGAAGAAGACGAAGTCGGGCAAGCGGTGAATGCGAGTCCAGGGAATCGACTTGCCGGTTTCCCAGCTTTGATGAACCGCCTTCAGCTTTTCACTAGCCGAATGCACCGAGGCGAACTTCGGAGCCAGTCCATTTTCCATCGTGCTAGGGCAGTTGATGCAAGTCTGAGTCGCCGGGATCGTCGCCATAGCACCTTTGTCTACTCCGGTATGGCAATAGCGGCAGTCCATCTTCAGCTTGCCAGCATGGATCTGGTGACTGAAGGGAACCGGTTGCTCCGGAGCGAAGCCGGTGTTGAGCGTGTCGTCGTCGGTCACGCCGAGGAACAGCGTGCCCATATAGCTCGCTCCGATGAGGAAGAGCACGCCGAATATGGGCAGGAATCTATTGATCCAGCGAGGAAAGAGAAATCGGTTCATTTATTTCGCATCGCTCTCGTTGCCAGTTTCCGTCAACTAGCCTCTAAGGAACTAATCGAGTGGTTCGGCGCACAAGGGGTAGGAGTCGCCCGGAGAGAGAAAGTCGCAGCCCCCTCGATCGGCCTCGAGGTGGCCCTTGCACCGCCGCTCTGGGCAGCTAACTACTTCGTCATCACCGCCGAGTTGCTCAGTATCCTAGCTGTTGCCGCTTTTGTTCAATACCACATAGGACTACGCGACAAATGGTCGCACAGAACACCGACTGGACTCGCGAGCACCTGGGTGCTAACGCCGACTGGCCGGCGGGCCAGCACAGCGAAAGCAATCAGTATCAGAGCCAATCGTCGGCTTATCGGCAGCTAGCTCGGCCCCGCGCCATCCGCGACGTCGCAAGTGTCCTAAGTTGACACCAACTTGCCAAGGGGACCTTGCGGGCTTTATCGAGCCGGTAAGGGACGCGGATCTTCAATCCACTGGTTTTCTCCGCGTCCTCTGCGTCCTCCGCGGTAAAAAACCGCGGCGCTGTAACCCGACGCGTAAGCGAGGGACGAACCCGCCGATAAGCTTCAACACACTTTTTAACGCAGAGGCGCGGTGAAGAAGACGCAGAGAGCGCGGGAGACGGGTGCATGCTTACCGTCCACGCGGGTGCGTCCCTCGCTTGCGCGTCGGGTTACAAGAACTGAGAGCAGGTCAGTGCCCCACGGTAGAGCAGGGGCCGATGGCGCTTTACAATCTGCCGCTGTTGCCAGCACGAGCCCCTTTTCCAATTCCTGCAATAAGCCCCGCTGTATGAGCCAAGATCGCGAGAGCCTGGTCGAAGATACCTACGCCGAAGCATTCCGCAGCATTTACGCTGAGATCCTCGTCACGGCCCGCGATCGCGTGTGGCTCGACCATTGCTGTCACGCCGTCACCGGCCACGCAACCAGCACGATCATGTGCGATTCGGAGGCGGGTGTCGTGAAAATCCTCGACGGGCACAGCCCAGGCCAAGAAACTCCCGACGGTCGCGTCGGAGCAGTGATCCAGTTCCACGTCCCGCGCTTTCGCAAAGATCGCGTCGAACATCTCGAGCGAGTCTTGCTTGCGCGCATCGGCCAAAACGTACTGCCGTGCCCGACCGCCCGCTGCTTCAACCGCCTCGACACCGAGCCGTACTACAAGCTCGGCCGCAAAATCGCTT
>JBQCEI010000218.1:0-3687 GCA_051960375.1 Aureliella sp.
GGGGCTACATGGCATGCGTCAGCGACCGGTTGCCGAGACTCGTGCTCGTGCTCGTGCTCGTGCTCGTGCTCGTGCTCGTGCTCGTGCTCGTGCTCGTGCTCGTAACAGCCAACCGCGGGCCAGTCGATGCGCCGGCGAGCTCTGCGCTTTGGAAAGCGGGCCCGGGGCGCTTGCAGCTTGTTGAATCCCAGCGTCGGGTCCGAGCGACTCGTACTCGTACTCGTACTCGTGCTCGCGAACAGCCAACCGCGGGCTAACGCCCTGCGGCTGATTGACGGCTTAACCGCGGGTGCGGCTGATCAACAGGCTGCGAGGCGCAGCAGTTTAGAGCGCAGGAGGCGCGCGGGAAGAGTAAGCCGCGAGCAGATCGAACTCCGGAATTTGATCCGGCGTCGGGGCTCGCAAGAGAACGCGGCTAGTGGAAAACGCGACGGTTCGAAAAGCCGCGCTGAGAGACAACTGAGAAAGACAATAGCAAGCCGCGCAGCGCTCATGGTCGCTGGCTGCCGAGCGAACCTGAGGAACGCTCTTCGATTTGGCGCTGGTGACCGCCTGCCCGTGAACAGCGTGCGAGTGAGCCGCATGGCCGTGATGAGCGTGCCCATGCGAGCACGCCTGCGCGCCAGCATGGCAGCTGCCCGCCTCGCCGGCGCAGTGGCACTGCATATGGTGCAGCCAGAGCGGCAGCGGCCCACCGCCGGCGATTGCCAGCAACAGGGCTAACCAAACTCGTTGGAACCACACCATAAACTGCCCTAATCGCCAGTTGAATATCAGCCGCAGGGCGTTAGCCCGCGGTTGGCTGTTTTCCTCAAATCAGCCGCAGGCGTTAGCCAACGGTTGGCGTGAAGAAACCGAACGCTAACGCATGCCGGCGGATTCGCCCTGCGCGCGGAGAGAAAGCCATTTCGCTCAATATTGGCCATTTGGTCGCCTTACGTCAAGCGCGAGGGCTGATAAGATGAGGCGCTCGGCCTGCATTAACTTACTTCGGGAAGAGCCACGCGTGCCACTCCTTTCGGCTTTGATTTCTCAGTCCACCGGCATTCTGGTTGCCTACTGCGCGGCGGTCATCCTGGCCTCGGTCATCGGTGGGATGGTCCCGCAGTGGTTGCGTTTGACACATACCGGGCTGCAGGTGCTGATCAGCCTGGTCGGCGGCGTCATGCTCGGCATCGCCATCTTTCACATGATTCCGCACGCAGCCGCTCAGCTCGGTCCCGATGGCATGGATCAGTTGGCCTGGGGCGTGATGCTCGGGCTGCTCTCGACCTTCTTTCTGCTCCGCTTCTTCCATTTTCACCAGCACGGGCCGGCCGACTTCGGCACCGGAGACTCAAGTGGCGAGACGCATCTGTGCTCCGAGCACACCCACGCCACGCATCTCGAGCATGAGACGAGCGAAGCGCACGCTCACGAGCACGCCGATCGCGGAGCGCACGCGGGGCACGCACATCAGCATGAGTCGCCGCGGTGGCTCGGCGTGCTGCTCGGGCTGGGCATGCATACGCTGCTCGACGGCATGGCGCTGGCCGCGAGCGTCAAGGCCGAGGCGCTGCACGATCACGGTATGTGGCTGGCCGGCTTCGGCACGTTCCTGGCCGTGTTTCTTCACAAACCGCTCGATGCGATTTCGATTACGTCGCTGATGAGCCACTCGGCGCCGGGGCGGCGGCTGCTGGTCAACATCGGGTTCGCGCTGATGTGTCCGGTGGGAGCGATTCTGTTTTGGAACGGAGCGGGGCTGGTCGGCAGCGTCGGCGTCGTGGCCGGCTGGGCTCTGGCGTTCTCGGCCGGAGTCTTTCTTTGTATCTCGCTCAGCGACCTGCTGCCAGAAATGGAGTTCCACTCGCACAACCGCATCCGCTTGACCGCCGCGCTGCTAGTCGGCATCGCGGTCGCTTGGGCCATCGGCCTGGTCGAGGGGGCCGGCGCCCATTCGCATCATGGGCATGATCATGTTCATGAGCATGTTCACGAATGACACGTAACCCGACGCGTAAGCGAGGGACGAACCCGCCATGAAGGCAGCCCGCGCCGTTGGTCCATTGATCGGTTGCAGCAGAAAGAAGCAAGGATTGGCGGGCCGTTGTGGCAGGTGCGTCCCTCGCTTACGCGTCGGGTTAAAAGAAGAGCGAGCGGGTGGTGGGGGCCGTTTGCCACCGGTTGGCAGGCTAGCGGTTCTCCAATTACCATACGTGCTGTCGTCGGTCCTTTTGCGACCCCTCCCACCCCACGTCCTGCCTTCGCGAGTCCTACAAAACTATGCTAGTCACTGTTCGCTTATTGCTCGGTCTGCTGGTCGTAACCGGTTTCTGTGCCGCGACCGGGACAACGCTCCAAGCGGAAGATCTGTTCCCGGACAAGGCGCTCGAAGCGGCGGTCCGCAAAGAAGTCTTCGCCAAGCGCTACAACAACGAACCGCTGACCAAAGACGATGTCAAAAACATCTCGCAGGTCATGGGCAAAGGCAAAGGGATCAAGAACCTGGCCGGGCTCGAGCACTGCGTGGCTTTGCAAGAGATCGACCTGGAGAACAACGAGATCAGCGATTTGGCTCCGCTGGCTGGGCTAAAGATGGTTCAGTCGCTCACGTTGGCTCGCAACAAGATTGAATCGATCGCTCCGCTGGCCGAGCTCGAGCGACTGCAGTATCTCGAATTGTCGAACAACTCGGTCAGCGATCTGGCGCCATTGGCCAAGATGACCAACATGCGCTCGCTGTATCTGTCCGACAACAAGATCACCAATATCGAAGTGGTCAAAGGGCTCAAGAAGGTCTGGACGTTGTACCTGGCCGGCAACAAGGTCGCCGACCTCAAGCCGATCAGCGAACTGAAGTGGCTCACCTCGCTCGATCTGCGCGGCTGCGGCATTGAGGACCTCAGCTTCCTCAAGCCGCTGACCGAACTGAACTATGTGATGCTGGCCGAAAACAAGATCAAAGACCTCTCGGTGCTCGTCGAGATGGCCAACAACGACAAGCAGAAGCGCTTCGCTCCCTTCTGGCGGCTGTATCTGTACGACAACCCGCTGAGCGAACAAGCCAAGACCGAGCAAGTCGCTCAGCTCAAGAGCATCGGCGCCCGCGTCTTCCTCGAGAAGCCACAGCAGTAACCTCTCCACACCCGTTTTAACCGCGGAGGCGCGGAGGCATCCTCCGCGCTCTCTGCGTCCTCCGCGGTAAAACTTCTTCTAGTGCGCCGTCCAGCCACCGTCGACCGTGATCAGGCTGCCAGTGGTGTAGCTGCTGGCGTCGCTGGCCAGATAGATGGCCGCTCCCTGAATCTCTTTCAGCTGGCCCCATCGCTTCAAAGCGGTCGCGCCGATGATCGATGTCTTGGCTTCTTCGCTGTCGGCGATCGGGATGTTCATTTCGGTCAGGAACGGGCCGGGGCATATCGCGTTGCAGGTGATACCGAACGGCGCCAGCTCCATGCCCAGCGCGCGGGTCATCTGCACGACCGCTCCTTTGCTGCTGGTGTAAGGAGTGCGGTTGGCCAAGCCCACCACGCCCAGCGTGCTGGCGATGTTGATGATGCGTCCCTTGCGGCCTTGCTTCATCAACACAGTGACGCCGCGAGTCATAAGCCATACGCCGCGGACGTTCGTGCGCATGACTTCATCGAACTGAGCTTCATCCAGTTCGTCGATCGGGCCGCGAATGTTGATCCCGGCGTTATTGAT
>JBQCEI010000219.1:0-2601 GCA_051960375.1 Aureliella sp.
GTTTCGAGCCGTCGTATCGGCGCTGGAGGCCGCTGGACCGGCCGGCCGGGCGCAGCGCATGGTCAAGGGAGCGATCGCCGGGCGTGAGTGCCTCGTCGTTCGGACCGGTATTGGGCCGCGGCAAGCCACTCGTCATGTCACGGCTGCCTTGGAAACTCTCCAGCGCTCGGATTTGGTGGTCTCGGTCGGTCGGGCGGGCGGGCTCGCTGCCGTGACGCGTCTCGGGCAGCGGTTCATCGTCGCGCGGGTTCACACGTCAGTGCATCCGGACGAAAGCGAACCTCGTCCCCTTTCGGCGGCTCTTCATCGTTTGGCTCCCGATTTTCGGCAGCGTTACTCGGTGGCCGATCTCGTGACCCTCGCCGATCCGGCGCTCGACCCGGAATCGAAAGAGGAATTGGCCCGGCGGTGGTCGGCGGGCCTGTGCGACATGGAAACCTACGCGGTGGCGGCCGTGGCGGAGAAACGGGGCGTGCCGTGGCTGGGGGCTCGCCTGGTCAGCGATACGGCGGGCGAGAGGCTCGCGGCTTGGATGCTCCGGTTACCGGAACTGGTCGAGCGGCGCGACTGGCTCGGGCTCGCCCGCCAACTCGGCACCCATCCCCAAGACTTGCCCAGGCTGATAGGCTTGGCATACCGTATGAGAAACCTCGAGCGTCAGCTGTCTCAATTCATCGTTGAATTCATTCTTAATGTCGTCGAATCCTGAAGGCCTGGACCCGCTGAGCGACGTGCTCATCCGAGACCGGCATCGTCTGCGCTCGCAGTTCCACCGCCTGCGTGCAAAGCTGCCCACTGGCGCAAGCGACGCGCTCCTGGGCGGAACCTTCGCTGGTGAATCTTTGCCGCCGCAGATCGAGGCGGAGCTAGCCCGATGGAGGGCTCAAGTCGAGACCTCGCGGGCGGCCGTGGCCGAGCGCGCCGCCTCGATCCCGTCGATGAGCTACGATCCCGAATTGCCGATCACAGCCCGCATATCGGAGATTGCGGAATTGATTCGCACCCGGCAGACAGTGATCGTCTGCGGCGCGACCGGCTCGGGCAAAAGCACCCAGTTGCCAAAAATCCTGCTGGAGGCGGGCTTCGGCCGGCGCGGTTTCATCGGCCACACGCAACCGCGACGCCTGGCCGCGCGGGCCGTGGCCATGCGGTTGTCCGAGGAGCTCGGTTCGCGACTGGGCGAGCGGGTCGGTTTCAAAATTCGCTTCACCGACAAGACGGTTCCGACGACGCTGGTCAAACTGATGACCGACGGTGTGCTGCTGGCCGAAACGCAGTCGGACCGCTTTCTCGACCAGTACGAAGCCTTGATCATCGACGAGGCCCACGAGCGCTCGCTGAATATCGACTTCCTGTTGGCCTACTTGAAACGTCTGCGCGCCAAACGCCCCGATCTGAAACTGATCATCACGTCAGCGACGATCGATCCCGAGAAGTTCGCCGAGCATTTCGCCGATGAACTTGGTCCAGCTCCGATCATCGACGTCGAGGGACGCACTTATCCGGTCGAGGTGCGTTACGCGGAGGTCGACGACCTGGCCGACGAAGGCGACTCGGCGCTGCCCGTGGCGCCGACCGACGGCACGCCGCTGACGGCGCTGGCGCGGGCGATCGATCAGTTATGCGCCGAAGGCCCGGGGGACATCCTGGTTTTCCTACCGACCGAGCGCGACATTCGTCTGGCCGCCAAATACCTACGCGGCTGGATGACGATGCAAGGCAGACTCGCGCAGGTCGAGCTCCTGCCGCTGTATTCGCGGCTGAGCGAAGCTGAACAGAATCGCATCTTCCGTTCGCACTCGCAGCGGCGGATCGTGCTGGCGACCAACGTGGCCGAATCGTCGCTGACGGTGCCCGGTATTCATTACGTGGTCGACACCGGCGTGGCGCGGATCAGTCGTTATGCGCCGCGGCAACGCGTGCAGCGCTTGCCGATCGAAGCCATCTCGCAGGCGTCGGCCGACCAGCGCGCCGGCCGCTGCGGTCGTTTGGCGCCGGGCGTGTGCATACGCCTCTACAGTCGAGAAGACTACGAGTCGCGTTCGCAGTTCACGACGCCGGAAATTCGCCGCAGCGATCTAGCGGCCGTGTTGCTGCAGTGCGCCACTCTCGGACTGGGGGTCTTGGTCGAGTTGCCGCTGCTCGATCCGCCGACGCCCGAAGCGGTGCGCGACGGCGAGAGAACCTTGCGGGAGATCGGGGCACTGGATGCCGACGGACGCCTGACCCCGGTGGGCCGCCAACTGGGCAAGTTGCCCTGCGACCCGCGCGTGGGCCGGATGCTCTTGGCGGCGCACGAGCAGAACGTGCTCAACGATGTTCTGGTGATCGCCGCGGCGCTCGAAGCTCAAGACGTGCGGCTCAGGCCCGCCGGTCACCAAACCGCGGCCGACGAAGCCCAGCAAGAATTCCGCGATCCCCACAGCGATTTTCTGAGCCTGCTCAGGTTGTGGCACTTCTACGAGCGGCTGCGCAGCTCGCTCAGCCGTTCGCGCCTGGGCAAGGCGCTCGAGCAGAAGTTTCTCTCGCTGCAGCGCTATCGCGAATGGTCCGACATCGTGCGGCAGCTCAAGGAGATGCTCGCCAACGCGGGCTACAAAG
>JBQCEI010000220.1:0-4226 GCA_051960375.1 Aureliella sp.
CGGCCGTCGATGCTGCTGACCGGAACGATCTCGGCGCCGGTGCCGGTGAGAAAAATCTCTTCGGCCGTGTAGAGATCGAACAGCGTCATATTGGTCTGCTCGATCGGCACACCGTGCTTGCTTCCGAGTTCAATGATCGCGTTGCGAGTGACTCCTTCCAGGATACCGCACGATACGTCGGGAGTGAGGACACGCATCTGGCCGCCCGGCGTGCGGGTGACCGCGAAGACGTTCTCGCCGACGCACTCGCTGACGAAGCCTTGATCGTTCAGTAGCAACGCTTCGTCGGCGCCGCTGCGGAGCGCCTCAAGCTTGGCCATCATGTTCGGCAAGTAGTTGAGTGTCTTGGCGCGGCTGCTCAAGGTAGCCGGATTCTTCTGCCGCACCGACGAAGTGATCAGCGTGATTCCCGAAGTGTATTTCTCCTCGGGATAAACGGCCAGCTTGTCGACGATGACGATCAGCGACGGCGATTCGCACTGCTTCGGATTGACCCCCAGCGGCCCGATGCCGCGCGTGACCACCAGGCGAATGTACGAATTGGCCATCCCCGACCGCCGCACGGTCTCGCGGACGATCGCGTCGACCTCTTCCAAACTTTGGCGGATGTGCAGATCGATAAAGCGAGCCGACTGGTAGAGTCGCACCAGGTGGCTTTTCAGTTTGAAGATCGAGCCCGAGTAAACGCGTATGCCCTCGAACACCCCGTCGCCATACAACAAGCCATGGTCAAAGACGCTGATCTTGGCATCCGCGTGAGAGCTGTACTGGCCGTCAATGTAGGCAACGCCGGTCATAGTAAAAAAATCTCTTTCGCACTGATCGTCCGTGGGGTCATACCTGGCGACTAAGCGTACCTGGAATCAGCCCTGTGAGCAACCGTCGGAGTTGCGAAACACAGAGGCACAGAAGAGCACAGAGTCAGGAGTGCTCTGCAGCGAAAGCTCTGTTCTCTCCGTGCCTCTGCGTTGATCTTCTTACCATTCGGTAGTTGAAATGGCAGGGCCAAAAACGGCTTTGCCAGACTGTTAAGCCGTAGGCCGGCGAGTCATAATCGACGGCCTCGCCAGCGGCGACCGGCCTCTTCGGCGGGTGCGTGGGAGGCGGAGCCTCCAAGACAGTGCGTTCCCAGGCAGAGCCTGGGAACGAGCCGGTAGGAGGCTGGCGCGGCTGACATAACCGAACGTCAACTCACTTCAAAACTTGCCTTTTTACTTCTTCAAGGAATCGACTTCATGCGCGCTCTCTTGGGTTTGGGCCTGCTCGGCCTTCTAGTTTGTTCGTCCAGCACCGTCTTTGCCGATGATCCGCAACAAGCTCCAGCCGAAAGCGGCCAGATGCGGCAGCTGTTCAACGGCAAAGACCTCAGCGGCTGGGACGGCGACTCGCGGCTTTGGAGCGTCAAAGATGGCGTCATCCATGGCGAGACGACCGCCGAAAATCCGGCCAAAGGCAACACGTTTCTCATTTGGCAAGAAGGCAAGCTGAAGGACTTCGAACTCCGGCTCTCGTTCCGCCTGAACGCCACCAATAACTCGGGCATTCAGTATCGTTCCAAGCACATCACCGAAGACAACGTCCGCAACAAGTGGGTTGTCCGCGGTTACCAGCACGAGCTGCGCAACGAAGTCGATCTGCCCAACGTCTCGGGCTTCATCTACGACGAAGGTGGCAAGCGCGGCCGGATCTGCCTGGTCGGTGAAAAGACTACGTGGGAGACCGATGGCAAGAAGGTTCTCTCCAAAGATCTGATCGATCAAGACGCGTTTAAGAAACTGTTCAAGCTCGACGATTGGAACGATGTGGTGATCATCGCCAAGGGCAATCACATCCAGCACTATCTCAACGGCCGCTTGATCCTCGACTTCACCGACAACGATCCGTCGCTCGCTCTGAGCGAAGGAGTGCTGGCTGTGCAGCTGCACGCTGGCAAACCGATGTGGGCCGAGTTCAAGAACATCCGGCTCAAAGAGATCAAGTAGTTGTTATTCCATTAGATCTGTTTTCACCGCGGAGACGCAGAGAGCGCGGAGGTGTGGGGATGATTCGCTTGGGAGTACTGTGCGTGTTGTTTCTGCCTCATGCGCTCGCTGCGCACGATCTCTATGTGGCTCGGCCGTTGACTCCGGAAGGGAGTTTTACGAAAGGGATCGAAGGGCCGGCTTGTGACGCGGCGGGCAATCTGTTCGCCGTCAATTTCGCTCGCCAGCAGACGATCGGCCGCGTGACTCCCGACGGTAAGGCGGAAGTCTATGTGACGCTGCCCGGCCAGAGCGTGGGCAATGGGATTCGGTTCGATCAACAAGGCAACATGTATGTCGCCGATTACGTCGGGCACAACGTGCTAAAGATCGAGCCCGAGAGCCGCAAGATCAGCGTGCATGCGCACCAGCCGCAGATGAACCAGCCCAACGATTTGGCGATCGCCGCCGACGGGACGCTGTATGCCAGCGACCCGAACTGGAAAGAGGGGACCGGACAGCTGTGGCGCATCGATCGCGACGGCCAGTCGCATCGCTTGGCCGGCGACATGGGGACGACCAACGGCATCGACCTCAGTCCCGATGGACGCACGCTGTACGTCAACGAATCGGCACAGCGCAATATCTGGGCGTTCGACATTACGCCGGAGAAGACGCTGGCCAACAAACGTTTGCTGCGCGCGTTTCCCGATTTCGGCTTCGATGGCATGCGAGTCGATGTCGATGGCAACTTGTATGCTACGCGGCACGGCAAAGGAACCGTAGTCAAGATATCGCCCAGCGGCGAAGTGCTCCGCGAGATCGATGTGCTCGGCGCCAATCCGACGAACATTTGCTTCGGTGGCCCGGACGGCTGCACAGCGTATGTCACCGAAGTCGAGCACACGCGGGTCGTTCAGTTCCGAGTCGAGCGGCCCGGGCTGGAGTGGAAGCGGTTGCATCCGTGACCGTCTTGTGTGGCACCTGGCTCTGCCAGTGTCTTCGTACTCGAAGTAGCAAGTCCAGTGAAGAACATAATCGCTCCAATGCCAACGTGTCAGTTCGCCATCAATATCCAGCAGGAAGCCTACTGACTTTAGAACCCGATGAGGTTTTGAGGACTACATACTTCGAAAAGAAGACACTGGCATAGCCAGTGCCACACAAACGCGTGCCTCTCTAAAATAGTGTGTAGATGAACGGCGCCAGGCCGGTGGCGCTGAGGACGGCGATCAGGCCTAGGAGCGACAGGCCGATCACGATCGGCGCGAGCCACCACTTCTTGTTCTCGCGCAGAAACATCCAGAACTCGCCGAGGAACGACATCTGCCGCTGCTGCGCCGCAGAGCGAAAATCTTGCTCGGGTTCTTTATCGGGCTCGTTCATCCGGTCTACTTAGTGTCTTCGTGTCTTGGTGGTTCAAAAATCGACTAGGCTCTCACCATCGTCGCAAGTAACTGGTCACGGAGTCCGGTTGCCTCTTTACCCGCCAATACGTTTGGGCGTCACGATCGATTTTGCGCTCCAGCGCATCGCGGCGAGTGAACCTGAAAACGAGTGCGATCGGCGTGATCAGCCCAAAGTAAACCGCCAACATCACCAGCTCGCCGACGACCAGGCCGATCGGATAAGCCAGCAGCGCCAAGCCGACATAAAGCGGCTTCATCACAAGCGGATAGGCCCAACCTGCAAGAGCCAGCAGAATGCTCACCTGGCATGCAACCAACATTTGAGTGCTGCTTAGTCGCATCCCCCACGCGACCACCAGCACCGCAATCGGCAGCGCGGCAGCGAACTGCCTGAGCTGGCGCTGAGTAGGTCTGAGGATGGTTTCAGGGAGGTGGGACAAGTGGTTTTGCTCTGTGTATCAAGTGGCTGTTGAGTCGCGATAGCGACGGCACGCATTAGCCTGGAGTTGCGTTATTCTTGTAACCCGACACGTAAGCGAGGGACGAACCCGCCATAAAGCTTAACTGGACATCGTCGGTCTGCGAGGCTGAACGCATCTCCGCTCCTGCCCCTCACCCCCCGGCCCTGGCCTGATAAAAAAGGACGTGATGGTTTGGATAGCTAGAACCATGTCTCTTTGCGCAGCGCAAAAGCACAGCGGCTCAGATTCGCCCCGGAGGGGCCGTCGTCAGTAGCCCGGGGCGGAAGCCCCGGGGAGGAAGCAGGCCCATGGCAATTTCCGCCCCGGAGGGGCCGGCGTGGGCGGTTTGGCGTCGCTACGCCGGCCCCTCCGGGGCGGACGATGCTTGCGCTCTC
>JBQCEI010000221.1:0-2796 GCA_051960375.1 Aureliella sp.
CATGACATACTCTCCGCGCAAAACACGATCGCAGATCAATGCCCAGTTGCCTTCTTCTCGGCTGCCAATTTACACATGGCAGCCGGCGCGTGTCAATTTTTCTTCGTTTCAGCAGAGTGCTGATTGACTAACCGGCTGCCGACTGGCGATCTTCCGGGAGCGGCTTTGGCCAGACTAGCGAATGAACGGCCAGCATGATCGCGCCGGTGACCAGCAGGCTGTCGGCGATGTTGAAGTTGGGCCAGGTGTATTCGTGGTAGCGGAAGAGTATCCAGTCGCGGACGCCGCTGCGCCACTCGGGCGGATAACCGGGCTGGTACCACATGCCCAGGCGATCGTAGAGGTTGCCGATGATGCCTGACATCACGCAGCCTAGGGCCACGGTCAGCCACCAGCTAGCGATCGCTCGGAAGCGGGCTAGCCAGATCAGGATGCCGATGCCGGCGAGCATCGAGAGGACGGCGAAGACGACGCCGAAGCCCGCTCCCATGCCGAAGAGAGCCCCCTCGTTGACGGCCGTCTCGATGCCGACGTAGCCTTCGACGAGCCACCAGGGGGGCAGCTGGCCGGGGAGGCCGCGCCAAGCGAAGACCGCTTGCTTGGTCCACAGATCGAGCGCCGCGCCGCCCAAGGCGATTGAGCCAAAGGTCAGCCACTGAGCCCACATCTGCGAGTGCTTCATCGATTCGTTAGCCGCCCAAGGTAGAGGCACACTTGACACAGTAAGCAGCGTCCGGCAAGACTTCTAAGCGAGCTTTGGGAATGCGACCGCCACATTCCTCGCACGCACCGTAGTTGCCTTGCGCGATTCGAGCAAGAGCAGCTTCGATCTGCTCCAGGCGGTCGCCGTCGTTCGACAGCCGGCTCAGTGTGAACTCCTGCTCGAAACTGTGCGTCCCGAGCTCGGCCGGATGGGTCGGCGCCCGGTTGTCGCCCGAGTCCGAAGCCACGCCCCCGAGCGCTTCGGCCGAGAGCATGTGCACATCCCCCTTGAGACGACGCTGGAGCTCGACCAGCATCAGCCGGAATTTTTCGAAGTCTTCGGTCTTCTTCATCGGTGTCTCGTCGTCGCGCAACAGGGTAGCCGGGTGCGGAACAATTTGCCGGGAATCGTAGGCGAAAGAGGGGGGGATGTCAAACGTTTGGCAGCCCAGGCGGATTTTACCGCGGAGACGCAGAGAGCGCGGAGTAAGCGCCGAGTAAGAGAGTGCCGAGTGAACGCCCTGCCCTGGTCGCAATGGACCGGATGGCTTGGGTTGGGTATAACAACGAGTTACCAGTTTTCAGTCCTGTTTTTCGTGAGCGCCGAGTTGCATGGCTAATACCGAAACGGCTTCCGCCTCTTCTAAACCGCTGACCAGCGGACCAGCCCTGCAACGCTGCATCAATCCGCTCTGCGGAGCGACTTTCGACGTCACCCAAGTCCGGACCGCCTGCGACCGCTGCGGCGATTTGCTCGACGTGGACTACGAATGGTCGAAGCTGCCGGTGCCCAAGCGCCTGGCCGATTTTGAGCAGTTCTGGAGCCGCCGCTACGAGCCGCTACGGTTTTCCGGCGTGTGGCGTTTCCACGAGCTCTTGCCGTTCGTCACCCCCGACAAAGTGGTCACCGTCGGCGAAGGTCAGACGCTGCTCCAGCGAGCCGATCATGTGGCCAAGTATGTCGGCCTCGAGCCGCCGCGGTCGGTGCCGGGCGGAGCGAGCACCGGCGGACTGTTCCTTCAATATGAAGGGATGAACCCGTCGGGCAGTTTTAAAGACAACGGCATGTGCGCCGCCTTCACCCACGCGCACCTGACCGGCGCCAAGCGAGCGGCCTGCGCGAGCACCGGCAATACGAGCGCGTCGCTGGCCATGTACTGCTCGGTCACGCAGCTGATGAAAGCGGTCATCTTCATCGGCAGCGGCAAGATCTCCTACGGCAAGCTCTCGCAAGCCCTCGAGTACGGCGCTCTTACGGTGCAAATCGCCGGCGACTTCGACGATGCGATGATCCGCGTCCGAGAAGTCTCGAAAGACCTCGGCATCTATCTGGTCAACAGCATCAATCCTTTCCGGCTCGAAGGGCAAAAGACGATCATGTTCCGCGTGCTCGAGGCGCTGCGATGGCAAGTGCCCGACTGGATCGTCGTTCCCGGCGGCAACCTCGGCAACTCGAGCGCCTTTGGCAAAGCGTTTCAGGAACTGTTGCAGCTCGGCTTGATCGATCGCGCGCCGCGTCTGGCGGTGATCAATGCCGCGGGTGCTGACACGCTCTATCAACTCTACGAACGCCGCAAGCTGCGCTGGAACGGCGGCCAGCCCGATCAGTCGATCACTTGCTCGTACTACGATGACCTCGACAGTCGGCACGCCAAAGCGGACACGATCGCCAGCGCGATCGAAATCAACCGTCCAGTCAACTTGAAGAAGTGCTTGCGGGCGCTGGACGTGTGCGACGGAGTCGTTCGCCGCGTGACCGATCAAGAGATCCTCGACGCGAAAGCTCAAGTCGGCGCTGGTGGCATCGGCTGCGAACCGGCCAGCGCGGCGAGCGTTGCCGGTGCGAAGCTGCTTCGCGAAGAAGGAATCATCGCCCCATCGGATCGCGTCGTGTGCATCTTGACCGGTCATCAACTGAAGGACCCGACCGCCACGGTCGCTTATCACACGACCGATCAGGACAAGTTCAACGAAGTCCTCGGCAGCCGCGGCGTCTCGCGAGCCTCGTTTGCCAATCGCGCGGTCGCCGTGCCCAATGAACTCGACGCCATCATCCGCGCGATTCAGTTATATAGTTAAATCGCGGAGCTCCTG
>JBQCEI010000222.1:0-2238 GCA_051960375.1 Aureliella sp.
GGTTTAAGTTGCGGGAGCGTAATTCGAATCGTCAGAGCAACCCAAACACTGGCTGTTAGTTTGTCCAAATTCGGCAAACTGTAACGCCTACGCTAGTCGATATCCGTTCAGTGGGCCGCAAGGCGGATTATTCAACTATTGAAGAACAGCAGGGCTACCAATGTTACTAACAGAGTTGCCGGAGCTTTACGTCGCAAAGAGGCTAAAATCTGGCTCAAGCAATACCGTAAGGCTCTACAAACACACGATCACATCGTTCGCGAAAAGCCTTGGGAAAATACCAGAACTCACGGATTTGACGGACGAATTAATCGAACGGCATATGTGGGCGATCGTGAATCAGGGCGGCGCGCCTGAATCAGCGAACAAGGACAGAGGCCAGCTGATTGCGCTTTGGAATTTCGCAGCAAAACGCGGCATGATTTCAACTTGGCCTGATAACCGGCCGCTGCCTGAACCCGAGAAAGTTCCGCTTGGTTGGTTGCCTGAAGAGCTAGAGCGTTTGTTCGCTGCATGCGATGCGAAGCAAGGCAAAATTGGAACTGTCGATGCGGCGCTTTGGTGGCGATGCCTGATCAGAGTCTTAATGGAAACAGGCGAACGAATCGGCGCAATTCGCTTCCTCAAAAAGAGCGCGGTACAGCAACAATGGTTGCTTGTTCCAGCTCACCTGCGCAAGGGAAAGCGACGCGATCGGCTTTATGAGCTGCAGCCGGAAACACTCTCCGACCTTCAGAAGCTCATATCGCAAAACACCTCGGACAAGCAGCTATTCCCATGGGATCGATGCGAAACATATCTCTACAATCGCTATAACGATGTGCTCGAATCGGCTGGGCTGCCAACGGACCGTCGAAGCAAATTCCATCGACTAAGGCGAACCGTCGCGAGCGCTGTTGCTCGCGAGGGAGGCGACGCATCCGCCGCGCTTGATCATGCGAGCCCGCGAACAACGAAGAAGTATTTGGACCCTCGGATTGTTGGGCGTGAGCCTGTCTCTGCCGTGCTGGCTCGATACTTGGCAAATCCCGAGCTGTCCAAAAAAGGACGAAGCGGACAGTCGAAGAAAATCGGCTGATTTTTAGACCGGTTTGTTGACTTCGCCTAAACGTCGGTTACAAATTGTGACGCGACAACCGATAGGGCTTCCACCAGGGCCACCGCTAATTTTGAGCGGTGGCAATGGATTCACACAAGAAACGTCTTCCCGACTTCGCATCAATCAAGTATCAGGCGAGCGGGAAATGGCTTCAGCTCATTCCGGCCCTTTCATCTTATGGGCCGGAACTCTTTGACTCTCGCAAGCACCCCTGCCCGAAGTGCGGCGGCAACGATCGCTTTCGAGCGTTCGACGATTTCAACCAGGAAGGGGGCGTTGTTTGCTCCCAGTGCCACAGCAAAAACAATCGCGATGGCTTCTCGACGATCCAATGGCTGAACGGTTGGTCGTTTCCCGATACCGTTCGCGCCGTCGCTGAGCAGTTAGGCCTTGTTGACTCGACTGGAAACAAGCCAGCGTTGCGAATAGTCCAGCCGCCTCCGGCGACGAAGCCCGTCATAGAGAAGCCTACGCCAGAGTCTCAACTGGAGTTCCAGCCCTGGAACGACCAGATAGCGTTGATGTGGTGCATGAAAAAGCAGCCGATTACGCCGGCGGCTTTGAATCTATTCGGTGCTCGAATCGCGAAGTATCAGGGGCGTGTTTGTATCGTTCTCCCAATCTGGGGCAAGTCGCTTGGCGTCGGTGGTCCGGTTGGCTGGATCGCATACGACGCGCTGGGCGGCACATTGAAATGCAAAGACGGGCAAGCAAGTAAGAAGGTTGTGTTTGGATCGGATACCGGCGTCGTTGGCATGGTCGATCGGCTCAAGGATCGATCGTCACGCAAGATCAAGACTGAAGGCCCAACCGATGCGTTAGCGTTGCTCTCGCTTAATCTCGACACAACGGACGCGATCTTCTGCAACGCATGCGGCGCGATCGAGAATCCGGACAAAGAGCAATTCAGCTCGCTCCCTTCCCTGGTTGAAGGCTCTCGCGTCGTTTCGATCGGTGATGCGGACAAAGCAGGCGAAGAAGGGGTCGCGAAGTGGGCGAACTTCTTCGCCGCGACAGCCGCCGAGTCTCGCATTGCTCGCTTGCCTTATGAAGTGATACCGAGCCACGGAAAGGACCTTCGGAACTGGATCGCGGAAGGCAATGGACAGGAAGCGTTCGAGCACCTGGTTGCCGCCGGC
>JBQCEI010000223.1:0-11335 GCA_051960375.1 Aureliella sp.
AATAACGGCTGGCGGATGTACAACACGCTGGGCACGCCGATGTACGATCCCGAATCACAGCAATTGACCGACGCAGGCAAGGCTCACCTGCGCTGGATCATGACGTACGCCCCGCAGAACCGGCGAGTCATCTTCGTGCTCAAGGGGCAGAACGCCGAGCAGACCGCTCGCCGAGTCGAATCGACGCAGTTGGCTGTCTCCGAGCTCGTCCCGGTCGGCAACCTGCCGCAGATCTACTTGACCGATGTTGAGGCGACTGGATCGTCGGGCGTCTATCAAACGGCGGTCAACCGAGCGCTGGTCGGTTCGGTGCCAGCGCCGCGACTCGGTCCCGCCCCGGCCTCGTCCGGCGCCGGTAGCAACAAGTAAGACCGGCATATTCGTTCAAGTCGACTTTCGCACGCTTCCGATAACGAACGTACCGGCCCGCTCACGTGAGGGGATCGGATAGCTACACGCCATACGCCCACCTTCGTTTTGCTGGAGCTTTGCGGTGTCTACACAACTCCCCTCCGATCGCTTGAGCGCTCGGCGTCGATATTTGGCTTCGATTTTGGCCGGAGCATTGCTAGCGACAACGGGCTGTTCGACGATGTCGGGAGGCACGGGCTGGTGGTCATCGACCGGCAGTTCGATGTACGGAGCCAGCGCCACGGCGGCCAAGGGCTTCAGCGGCCAAGTCAAATCGATGGGCACGGCGGTCAGCAGCGCTTTCGTGAAAGCCAAGACCGCTATCACCGCGCCGTTCCAGCCCGATGCTGGCGCGGCTACGGGCGACAAGTCCGATCCAACCAGCCTGGCCAACATGCCGACCAAGCTCACTCCCGAACTGTGGGTGATGCAGGGGCAACTGGCCGAGTCGCAGGGGCAGCAAGCCAAAGCGCTCGAGAGCTACAGCAAGGCGCTGGAAGTCGAACCGAACAATCTGTCCGCTCTGGTCAGCACGGCTCGCCTATATGATCGGCAAGGCAACGGCGCTCGCTCGGTCGAGTACTTTCAGAAAGCGCTGTCGGTTAATCCCAACGACGCATCCTTGCACAACGATCTAGGCTTGGCTTATTCGAAAGCCGGCAACGCGACCGCAGCGAAAGAGTGCCTCATGAAAGCGGCGAGCATGGATGCAACCAGCATCCGCTACCGCAACAACCTGGCTACGTTGCTCGTCGAGCAAGGTCAAGCCGATGAAGCGGTTGCGCAGCTCATGCAAGTGCACTCGCCGGCGGTCGCTCACTACAACGTGGCGTACTTGCACTTCATGAAGCAGAACATTCCCGCCGCGCAGCAACAACTGCAATTGGCCCTCCAGGCCGATCCGAACCTCCCACAAGCTCGCGATCTATACAATCGGCTCGGCGGCGCCCAAACCGTGGCGCAGGTTGCCAACGCTTATCAACTGGCCGGCAACATCTATCAGACGGCTCAGGGAATCGCTCAGCCGGGCGCGACGGCCGCCACGCCGGCCAGCACCGTCAGCGCCGCGCCGGCGGGGCAAACGCCCACCTGGTTGAATACCCCTTCGCTCGCGCCGGGTAGCTACCCGGCCCGCTGAGCGGGTGCGATAATCAGATCGTAAGGCCGTTTTAACCGCGGAGACGCGGAGAGCGCAGAGGATACTCCGCGCTCTCTGCGTCTCCGCGGTGAATCTCTTTATAGGGGGCGATCTGATGAGCGACATGAATCCGCCGGTGGTACCGCACGCTGAGCTCGAGCCTAAGAAGTCCAATACGGGCTTGGTCATCGCCATCTCGGCCGGAGTGTTCGCCTAGCTGATTTTAGTGTGCGGCGGTGGAGTTGTGGCTTTGCTGATCCCGTCGATCGGGACGGCTCGGCAAGCCGCCAGGCGCATGCACTGCAGCAACAACCTGAAACAAATTTCATTGGCGATGCTCAACTACGAAGCGGTTTATAAAAAACTGCCGCCGGCTTACACGACCGACGCCGACGGCCGTCGGCTGCACAGTTGGCGGACGCTGCTCTTGCCCTACCTGGAGCAGAAAGCTCTGTATGATTCGATCGATCTGTCCAAGCCTTGGAACGATCCGGTCAACCAGCAAGCTGCACAAACCGTCCTCCCGGTCTACACTTGCCCGGTATCCCGGCCCGATGCGGCTAACAAAACCGACTATCAAGTGATCGTCGACCCCAGCAGCCTGTTCCCTGGCGACAAGGCCCTCTCTCTTCGCGACGTGACCGATGGTTTGAGCAACACCGTCATGATTGTCGAAGCGCCCGATGCGATGGCCGTTCCGTGGATGAGCCCCGAGGACTGCGAGCTGGCGGAATTTCTTTCCCTTACCGAAGGCAATCACTCTGGCGGCTTGCAAGTCGCACTGGCCGACGGCAGCGTTTACTTTATCCCCAAGAGTGTCGATGCAAGTACCCGCGAGGCGATGGCAACGCGGCAGGGCGGCGAAATGATCGATGCTCGTGACGCAATCGAAGCTCCGAAACGCTAGCCGCCATCAGCCGGATTTTAACCGCGGAGACGCAGAGAGCGCGGAGCATACTCCGCGCACTCAGCGTCTCCGCGGTAAATCTCTTGTTGCAAGCGTCGGGGTTGTTCCGGCAAACCGCGGGCTACCGCCCGGCGGCTAATCTCTACCGGAGGCGATAGCGCACGAGCTTCTCGGGATGCGCGATCCACAGATGCAGTTCGTTGCCGCTGGGTATGGCGGCCAGGCCGCGGACCGGTTCTTCGAGCTGGCAGTGATCGACCAACCCGCCGTCGGCGCGGAAGAAGTGCAAAGTGGAACTGGGCTGGGCGACGATCCACAGCGGCTGGCCGCTGACCGGATCTTCCGCGACGCTGGCTGAAAACGCTTCGGGATGATCGGTGATCGGTAGCGGCGCGTGCCAGAGTTGCCGCAGAGCGCCGTCGAGCAGAAACACCGCCGGTTCGTCTTCGGCGATCCAGCCGCGAGCCAGCGTGGCGGTTTGCTTGGCATCGTGCCACGCGGTCCACGGGCCGGCAGCCGGCGTGAACTTCAATTGCCGCTCGACGATTGGGCTGGGGAGCGCGTCGGAGCCGGTCGACACCGGTTTGGCTAGCGCTTGTTTGGCGCCGGCTTGATCTTCGAGGATGACCGGTTCGATGCGACCGCCCGTCAAGATCGCATAGCCGCTGGCAACCTTGTCGTCTTCGACTTTATCGAGCAACGCCAGCGGCGGCGATGCGCTCTGGCCGCTGTGTTGCTCGTTGCGCGCCGGATCGATCAGAACCGTGCGGCTGGCGGTGGTGATCGCAGCCAGGCGGCTTCCCGATGCAGTGGCCAACCAGCGGAAGTCGGTCACCGCTTGATTGCTGCCAAGCGAGATGGTCGATGTCTTCTTGGATTCGGTATCGAGAATGCGCAGCTCGCCCGCGGCCGCTGCGCTGCGCATGGCGACGTACCGACCTTTGGCGTCGACGGTCAGTCGCACGAGCTGGCCGGCTGTCGATTTCCAATCGGTCGTGTAGTTGCCGCGCGTTTGGCCGCGACTATCGCGGCATTCCAATTCGCCGTCGACGGTCAGCGTCCACAGATTGTGCAAAGCGTCGGCGGTCATCGCCGCGATCGGTCGGTGCGTCGCATGGACTTGAGGTTCGCTCAGGCTGACCAGCTGCGGAGCGTAGGGCTCAGGCTTGGTGAAAGCACCAGCGTTGCAGTCCGACGAGCGCGCCAGCCATAGCTGGGCCAGATACCGCGTCTGCTCGGCTTGCAGCCGGTCGTTCATCGTCTTCGCCAGACTCTCGCCCCCTGCCAAGCGCGTGAGCATTTCGGGCAACGCCTGGACCAGCAGCGGATTGGCTCGCTCTTGAAAGAACTGCAGGCGATGCTGGCGATCGAGGATGACGATCGTCGGCGCCTCTTGCACCGAGAACAGATCGCGGCCCACCGCCGCATCATCTAGGACGATCGGAAAGCTGAAGTTCCATTTCTCGGCCAGGTCGGCAAACGTTGTCCCGGCGGCAGGTTTGGGTTCGGCCCACACGACTACCGGGGCGATCTGGTTGCGGATGTCAGCGGGCAATTGTTTGAGGGCTTGTTCGACTTGCGCGAGTGTCGCGCGGCAAGAGGGATGGTCGGCCGACCACACCAGCAGCTGAATCTGACCGGCCTGAGCCGTGCGGCTGGTATCGATGCCATCGGAATCTGGTTTATCGTTGACCAGTGGCGACTTCAGGCGGAAGGCCGGCACTGCCTTGCCCAAGCGCGAATCGAGTTCGATGGCTGGCGGAGCTACGAAGTAGCGCACGAGCTGATCGAGCGCTTCGCTGGGCACTTGCCACTGGCTCCAGTTGATCGGCTCGCCCGCGATCACGTTATCGAATTCAATGCTCAAGTGAATGTCGGTAATCCGACCGTCATCGAGCATCGCTTTGGGAAGCGTCGCGGTCGGCAATTCGATGCGCCGCAGCAGCGACGTCAGGCGGTCGATCCACAAGCGGTACTTGGCCTCGCCGCGTTCGATCTTGACGATGTGATACGTCTTGCCCTTTTCGGCTCCTTCGCCGTCGAGCGAGACGACGGCCGAGGCATCGAGCAGCGCTCGAAATGGATGATCGCTGAGGAGCAGATCGAGCTGTGGCGGCGCGCCGGCCAGACCCGCCGCGAGATGCTGAGCCGCCAGGGCGTCGAGCATCAGCCAGTTGAGATCCATCAGCTTCGGGAGCCGGCGGCTGAGCAATTGTCGGTTGAGCGGCGAAGCGGCATCGCTGGTCAGCCTCATACGGAAACGATCGTCGGTCACGCCCGCACGAGTCTGATACGCCTTGAGCGCGAGCCGATTGGGACGCTCGAAGGCGACGGCCAGCGGCGCGGTATCTTGAGCCGCCTGGCCATCGACGCGATACGAAAGCACGACGCGGGCTGAGTCGCTATAGCTCATCAGCCGCTGATACGCCGCCGCGCTTTGCTCGAGCAGCGCGCCGGCCGCGTTGTCCTTGGCGACAAAGTGACCAGCCGCAGCCTGCTTCTTTTCCGCCAATTCGCTGGTGCGATCGCAGCCCGCGATCACAGCCGCGACGGCTAGCGACCACACGCTGAAGAATAGTTGAGTTCGAGTGAGGGGGAGCACGATTGGTCCTTTGGGCGTTTTATCTCTGAGGCCGCAACATACTCGTTCCCTGGCTCTGCCTGGGAACGCACTGTCTTCGAGGCTCTGCCTCGCTGCGGCGTCGGCGACCTGATGGTTGGCGAAACGACATCGACTTTTTCAACAGGGGTTATGGCCAGCTCTGAGGCGGGTTCTGGGAGGCGGAGCCTCCAAGACAGTGCGTTCCCAGGGGGAGCCTGGGAACGAGATGCCGCGCGAGTCGGCGAAAAATGCTGTGTTCGATCGTCCCATCCGACGCCATGCTCGGCATACAATGGCGGAGTGTTTTTCAAATAGCAACTTGTCGCGCTGGTGGCAATGGAGCCGGCAATGGAGCCGGCCGGGCGACGAGCCAGATGATATGGGATTGATTAGCGAGCAATGGAAAAGTCGGTCGTGGATCTAGAGCTGGTGTACGGAGACTCGGTGCGTGGGACGGTGCGTTTTGCTGGCAATGCTCAGCTGGAAAACGCTCCCTCCGCCAATGAAGTATTCGACTTGGAGAGTGCGGTCAGCCAGGCATTGCAAGCTCCGCTCGACTTCCCGCCGGTCGAGCAGGCGATCGTGCCGGGGGATCGAGTCGTGCTAGCAGTCGACCCGAGCGTGCCGCGCATGGCCGAAGTCGTCCAGCAGATCCTCAACTACCTCCAGCGGAGCGGCTTTCCCTCCGAGCAATTCACCGTCGTTGTAGCTGGGCACCTGGAGTCCGATGCCGCCGCCCTGGCCAAGCTGCTGCCGGACGATGTGACTATCGAACTGCACGATGCCGACGATCAAACCAAAGTGGCCTACGTCGCGGCCAACAAGCAGGGCGAACCGATCTATATGAATCGCTCGCTGGTCGACGCCGACGTCGTCATCCCGGTCATGTGCGCTCGCGGGCGCACCGCAATTGACTACGAAGGTGCGTACGGCGTCTTTCCGCTGTTGACCGATCGCCGCACCCGCGGCCAGTTTTACAGCTTGCGGCAGTTGGCCAATCCGACCGAGCACGAACGGCTGACCGCCTGGGCCGACGAAGCGGCGTGGTGGGTCGGCGTGCTGGTGGCGGTGCAGGTCGTGCCGGCTCCTGATGGCGGCATCGCGCAAGTCTTGGCCGGCAGTCCGCAACCGCTCGAAGCGGCCGTGCAAGACGCGATGAAGGAAGTGTGGCAGTCGTCGGTCGACCGGACCTACGACGCGGTGATCGCTCTGATCGACGGTGGCCCCGGCCAGCAGACTTGGGACAGCGTGGCTCGCGTGTTGGCTTCGGCCACGCCGCTGGTCAGCCCCGATGGGGCCTTGATCGTGTGCACCGAACTCTCGCAGCGGCCGGGCCCTGCTCTGCGGAAGCTGAAGAATCCCAATCGCCGGGAGGACGTGCTGGCCAAGCAGCTCTCGAGCGATGCTTCGGACGATGCGCTGGCTGCGGCAGTGCTGCTCGAGTCGCTCGATGCGAGCCATATCTATTTGCTCTCCGACTTGCCGCGCGACGTCGTCGAAGGGCTCGGCATCAGCGCGATTCAGAACTTGCAGCAAGCCGAGAACGTCATCCACCAGCGCGGCTCGTGCCTGGTGATCGGCTCGGCCCAGCACCGCATGGTCCACCAGACCGCTGCCGCTGCCGCGCGGTAGCCGCTCGTTCCCAGGCTCTGCCTGGGAACGCACTGTCTTGGAGGCTCCGCCTCCTCGGGACCTGCCATGAGGCTCAGCTTGTGCGACTGCCCCGGCGAGGCAGAGCCTCGAAGACGTTGCGTTCCCAGGCAGAGCCTGGGAACGAGTAGCAGCCTTCGTGTCATTGTGTCTTCGTGGTGAATCCTCCCCGCCGGTAAATCCCGCTATCATGAGTGCACAGAACTCATGGATTACCTCAAGCGGCAATTGGGAGCGGAATGATGATCGCGCGTTGGCTAAAGGCGTTCTCGATCGGACTGGTGTGTCTTTCGACCTGCGCAGCTCGAGCCGAGGATTGGCCGGGTTGGCTGGGGCCGCGGCGCGATAGCGTGGTTCGCGAAACCGGGCTGGTTCGCGAGATTCCCAAAAGCGGCCTGAAGACTCTGTGGCGCACGCCGATTCATGGCGGCTACTCGGGTCCTGCGGTCGCCGATGGCCGCGTGTTCGTCACCGACTATGTCGTTCAGTCAGGCAAGAACACCAACAATCCCGGCGGCCGCGACAAGCTCGAAGGGAACGAGCGAGTCGTCTGTCTCGACGCAAAGACGGGCAAGGAGTTGTGGGTGTACTCTTACGACCGCCCCTACAACATTTCGTATGCGAGCGGTCCGCGAGCTACGCCGATGGTCGATGGCGATCGCGTCTATACGCTGGGAGCCGAAGGAGATTTGCTGTGCCTGGCCACGAAGGATGGCAAGGTCATCTGGAGCAAGTCGCTGCCGAAGGAATACAAAGTTGAAACGCCGATCTGGGGTTACGCAGCGCATCCGCTCGTGCATGGCGATCTGCTGTACTGCTTGGCTGGCGGCGAAGGGAGCGTTGCGGTGGCGCTGGATAAAAAGACCGGCGAAGAAAAGTGGCACGCCCTCTCCGCTCCCGAGATCGGATACTGCGCTCCGTCGATCATCGACGCAGGCGGAGGCAAAGAGCTGCTGATCTGGACCCCTGAGACGCTCAACGGACTGGACCCGGAAAGCGGCAAGGTGCGCTGGTCGACGCCGCTGAAGCCGAGCTACTCGATGGCGATCGCCGTCCCGGCCGTGCACGATAACAAGATCTACGCCAGCGGCATCGGCGAAGTCGGAGCGATGTACGAACTGGCTGCCGACGGCAACTCGGTCAAAGAGCTGTGGCGCGGCAAGCCCAAGACGGCCCTCTACGCGAGCAACGCGCCAGCCTTCTTTGACGGCAAGACGATCTACGGAGCCGACTGTGGCAGCGGCCAGTTCATGGCCGCCAGCGGCTCGGACGGCGGGCGGCTCTGGGAAACTTTTCAGCCCACGACCGGCGGCACGCGGCGGGCCAGCCACGGCACCGCCTTTGTCGTTCGCAACGAGGACCGGTACTTCTTATTCAGCGAGACGGGCGATTTCATTGTGGCCCAGCTGACCCCCGAGAAGTACAACGAGATCGGCCGAGCTCATGTGATTGAACCGACCAACGACGCGTTCGGCCGCCCAGTCGTTTGGACAGCCCCCGCCTTTGCCGACCGCCACCTGTTCGTCCGCAACGACAAAGAAATCGTCTGCGTCGACCTGGCAGAGTAAGTCTCTTTCCCCTCCGTGCTCTCTGCTTCGTGTGGCACTGGCTATGCCAGTGTCTTTTTTTCGAAGTTTGAGGCGCCTCAAACCAAGTAGCGTTCCAACGCCTCAGCGATTCGCCGACGTGAAGGCGTTGGAACGCACGTAGAAGACTTCTAGCTTGAGTACCTCGACGGAGGAAGACACCTAGATGTTACGTCCTTGATGCCTCCTGGATGTACCGACCTTTTCCGGTCCAAGCTGCCAAGTCCTGATTGGGCCCCCAAACACCGACTACGCAGCCTGAGCGGCAGGTTCGTCCCTCGCTTACGCGTCGGGTTACAAGTTCCGGACAGTATTGGGCTGTGCCAGTGGCTTCGACTCGAAATACTAAGGTCGGCATCAACAGCGAATCGACCATTGCTAAGGCGTCAGCGCAAGAGTGTCCCTTTGGGTAGGAGCAGTTAGGGTTAGAAAACGTTGCGATTGCGTTGCGCCACCAACTTCGAAGAAGAAGACACTGGCATAGCCAGTGCCACACGGTAAAAGATCCGCCTGGGGCGCAGATTTAGATCGCGTTGCCCTTCCACCGCGTGAAGGCTTCGAGGGCGAAGAACTCGGGCAAGCCGATCTGGTTGTATTTCTCGGCGGTGCCTTTGTTGCGGTCTTCGGCTCGCTGCCAGAACTCGCGGGGGTCGGAGCCGGGGAACAAAGCTTCGTCCTTTTGGCTCTCGTGCATGAAGATCGCTTGCCGCTTGAGTTCGATATCGCTCGGGCTCAGCGGCACGGCGATTTCGATTTCATCGAGCGCATATTCTTGCCATGCGCCGCGATAGAGCAGCACTTCGGGGATCTGCTTGCCTTCGGTGCGCATATCGTCGAGCACCTTGAAGATCGCTTCAGCGCAGACGCGGTGCGTGCCGTGCGGGTCAGCCAAATCGCCGGCGACATAGACCTGGTCGGGCTGAACGCGGTCGAGCAGTTCGCGGATGATCGCCGTGTCCTCGTCGCTCATTGGCCGCTTGGCGATCGTGCCGGTGCGATAGAACGGCAGATCGAGGAAGTGTAGATCTTCTTGGCGGCAACCGACTTGGACCGCGCCGGCGCGGGCTTCGCTCCAGCGGATCAGCGACTTAATTTTGAGGATCGTTTCGTGGTCGGGCTGGCCGGGCTGCTTCTTTTCGAGCGACTGCCGCACTTCGGATTCGACTTCCTGCGACTTCTGCTGGTCGATGCCGAACAGGCGATTGTATTCGGTGACCAGAGCGGCGACGCGTAGGGCGTCGTGATCGAACACCGCGATATTGCCGCTGGTCATGTAAGCGATGTGCGCCCGGTGGCCGTCCTCGACCAGGCGGATCAGCGTGCCGCCCATGCTGATGACGTCGTCGTCCGGATGCGGGCTGAAGCACAGCACGGTCTTCGGCTCGCGGCCGGCCGGATGGTATTCGATCGTGTCCTGCATCCAGCGGAAGACGCGATGAGCGATCCGTTGTGCCGGGCCGTGATGGCGCAGCAGTTGATGGAGGTCGTGCTGGCGGAAATCGTCGTCGTCGAGCTTGAGCAGCGCCTTGCCGGTCTGTTCGCACAGCCACAGCACCGCCCGCTTGATGAGGCTTTCGTTCCAGAGCACGTTATCGAGCAACCACGGCTTGGCGATTCCCGTCAGAGCGCCGGCGGCGGGCAGGTCGAGCAACACGCGAGCATCGGGATGCTCCTGGAGATACGAAGCGGGAACCCGATCGGTGATCGAACCTTCGAGCGCTTCGCGGACGATGCCCGCTTTGTGCTCGCCCAAGGCCAGCAGCAGCACGTGCCGGGCGGCGAGGATCTGCCCCAGACCGACGGTGAGAGCCTGCGTCGGCACGTTTTCTTCGCCGAAGAAATCACTGGCCGCAGCCAAGCGGGTGATCGGGTCGAGCGTGCACAGCCGCGTGCGGCTCTTGCGCACCGAAAAGGGTTCGTTGAAACCGATGTGGCCGTTGCGGCCGATGCCCAGCAGCGCCAGATCGAAGCCGCCCGCGTTCTGGATCGCTTCTTCATAGCGACGGCAGTGCAGGTCGACGTCGCCCGACGCGACCGTCCCGTCGAAGTAATAGATGTTTTCGGGCTTGATGTTGACGTGGCTGAAGAAGTGTTCGGTCAGCCAGCGTCGGTGGCTTTGCGGGCTGTCGCTAGGCAGGCCGTAGTACTCGTCCATGCAAAAAGCGACGACCGATGAAAAGTCGAGCCCCTCGGTCTTGTGCAGCCGGATCAGCTCGCGGTAGGTCCCCACCGGCGTGCTGCCGGTCGGCAGGGCCAGCACGGTCTTCTGCCCCAGTTCGGTGCGTTCGCGGATCAAACGGGCGATCATTTGAGCGGCGTGCCGGGCCAGGTCGCGGCCGGTGCTGAACACGAAAGCCGGCAGATGCGTGCCGGAGATGGGGCGAGCTTTGGTGGAACTGTTGGCCGTTTGCGGCTGAGAGGCTTCCAACGCGGTCACTATGTTTACTCTGTTGGCTTGAGAGGTTAGCGGTCGATGACGCTCGGCGTGGGGCCGCGCCCGATCAGGGCCAGAAGGGCACCGACGAATCGAATAGGTTGATTTTGAGAAAATAACCGAAGGGCGAAAGCCTAGCTATGCGAATCGGCCATCCTAAATGGCCCAAATTCGCGCTTTCGTACCCAAGTTTAGTCGCAGCCGCGATTTTTGGCTAACGTAGTCGCGGCAGCCGGGCGTGGGCATCGGCGTCGGCCGCGGAGCGATCGTGTGCGGTTGAAGGAAATGTAACCCGAGGCGCCAGCATGGATTCCGGAGTCGCGAAGCGACGGCACGCATTAGCCTGGGACGCCAGTCCCAGATGTGCGCCGAACCGATTTCTCGTTTGAGTCGCGAAGCGACGCTATGAGCATTCCATCAAGCAAATCGCGAGAATCGGTCCTCATGCCGTCGCTCCGCGACTCGGTGCATGTGACGCTCCTCGCACCTGGGACTCGCGTCCCAGGCTAATGCATGCCGTCGCTTCGCGACTCAAGCCTCGCTCGCTCCGCCGCTCGTCGCTCCTTGGCTTACCCTTTAGAAATTTGACTTCGTTACGTGCCGCATT
>JBQCEI010000224.1:0-5486 GCA_051960375.1 Aureliella sp.
TGGCGCGTCTTCTGCGCAGCGACCACCGTCTCGGAAGGCGAATCGCCGCGAGCCGCCGGCAACGGCGCGCTGAGCAACGCAGTTCCAAACAGAACCAGCGAAGCTGCGACTTTATCACGACACGAACTAAACATCGTTTTCATTACCCTGCGCCCTCTGCGTCCCCCTCCGCGCCTCTGCGTTAAAACCTATTTCACAAACCGCAGCTGCCGCCAACTCACCTTATCCCCGACCGGCTGTCGCGACTGAGCCTCGACGGTCAGTCGCACGCGCTTGCCCGGCTCGACTTCGATTTCGATCGGCAGCGACTCGTGAGGCGCGGTGAGCGTCTTCTCCCAGACAACCTTTTCTTCGACCAGGACTTGTGCCTTGCAGGGGACGAACTGCGGTCCATCGGGCGTGAGGGCCACCGAGCCGAGCAGGCGGTGGAAATCGCCCGGCACGCGATAAACGATGCTGCCCGAGCCCATGAAGTCGATGCCCGGCCCGGCCGTCGCGCCGCGGAGCGTTTCGGCTTCGGCCGGCCGCGGGCCGAAGAGCTCGTCGGCGGCCGGCAGCGCGGTTGCCAGAGCTAAACGCGGCTCGGTCCGACGCTCGATCGGTTCCAGATCGGCCAGAAAGCGCATGCTGCCGAACGAAAAATCGATCTCGTTGATGGCGCCCGCCGGCACCTGCACTTCGGCTCCGCACAGCAGTTTGAGCTCGATCTTGGCGTCAGCTCCGGACCAGTTGCCGGCCAGCGACTGCGCCATCCAGCTCGAGCCGTGGTGATCGCGCACCACGGCCAGCAGCTTCGGGCGGCTTTGCGGTTCGGGGGCAAAGTAACGCCAGCCCGCGAGCTTGCTGCGCTGGACATCGATCGACTGGCCGTCGAATTGAAACTTCACCGCCGCCTCGGTGATCTGCCCGATCACCCCTTCGATCTTGTCGAGAGCTTCACTCGAGCGCTGGACGACCAGCACATCGCTGGTGACGCGCGACTCGACAATGGCTTGCCACTGGCGGGCCAGGGCAGGGGGGAGCGGGCGAATGAGGCAACTGGTGACGCGCTGGGCAGGCATGCTCATGGGCTCGCGGTCGGGCCAGCTGAAGGTGACGTTCTTGCCGTCGGAGGTCACTTGAGCGCAGAAGACGGAGCTGCCGTCGGCCAGTTCGGCGACGACTTTATGGCCGGCGCGTTTTTTTTCGCCGCCTGCGAATCGAGCTCGCAGCAGCTGGTCGAACGGAATCAGCCGGCTGTCGCTCGCCAGTTCGACGCGCAGCCCCTCGGGTTCGACCGCCCGGACGACGGCCGAAAAGGCAGGCACCTGAGTCTGCACGATTTCCGCCTGGCCCGCGGGCCGCTCGGCAGCCACTCCAGCCGCCTGCCCGCCGCCGCTCTGCCCATCGCCGGCAGCCCCTGGCGACGGCGCGCCGCCGGGCTGAAGCTGACAGGCCACCGCCACGAGCAACCACAAAGAAAGCATGCAAATCCTCGCTATATTATCAGCCGAGCGTCCCTTTGGCCGTCTACCAGCCACGACGAGCCGCGGAATCTGTTTTAGGAAGCCCGAGAAAAAAGTCCCGAGAAGCTGAGCCGCACCAAGGCCGGCGCAGCTCGGCCCCGCCCGGGCAAGCACCCTTAATAATACCGCAATCCGCCCCCCGAGGGCCGTCGATGGCAACTTTTGCTGCGCCGGACGCCAAAGCGAACTTGACGAGCAGCCCGGTTGTCTGGAAACTGTGTGCATGCTGACGCACCCGGGCCCACCCGCCCCACTCGGGCTCCTTGCCCGACGCGAGCCATTCGTGGCTCAAGAGTGAGTGCGCGTCAGCGAAAAAAACCCAAACCGGAGAGGTGGCTGAGTGGTCGAAAGCACCGGTTTGCTAAATCGGCGTAGGGGTAACACCCTACCGCAGGTTCGAATCCTGTCCTCTCCGCTCTGACCCAAACGCAAAAACCTCGGCTGAATCGGCCGAGGTTTTTTTGTTGGGCTTCGGAAAATCAACTCGCACGACGGGTCGCTTGATCTACTCGAAGTCTAACGCAATGCGCACCTGATAGTGGTTTAGTGCGCGACATTCTTGCAAGCGCACTATTCTGGGGACAGCCGAGCAGTACCACGTGTGCCCTCTGGGCCGCAGCACAGGAAGCGCCGGCCGGCGCTTCCATTCAACAGGCTTACTCAATTTCCACTGAGAATCGTTCTGGCATCACCGAGTTCGACCGTTAAGTGCCGCGAGCCGCCCCGGTGAACGGGCGTTTAGGCAACTTAGCGAACTAGACTGCTTTCTTTAGAGATTTTCGACGCACCCCTACGGTTTACCTAACCACCCAATGGAATTAATCCCGATACCTCCCAGCAGCGCAAGGACGCGCTTCGAATTCCGCAATCATTAGTGATGAATTTGCAAGCCTGATGTGAATGGAGTCCATCTATGAGGCGGTGTTTCCGTTATTCGCTGCTTGCGGCTCTGGCAGCGGCGGCTATGGGGTGTGAATCCCCGTTGGTTTACCGAAGTAACGTAGCACCGTACGCACCTGATGCAGGTCATCACGATCTGTGGGATGCACTCTTTCTCCGGCGCCATACTGATCACAAAGCTCCGATCGCCGGCGACCCCATGCTCGAAGCGGCCCGCGAGCTGACGATGCTCGAAGACGACGTCCGCCGAGACGGCTCGATTGCAGTCAAAACTCCGGATGTGTGGGGGGACGCGAATCTCGTCTCCGCCATTCAAGAGTACGAGACGATCATGAAAGCCGATCTCGGCTCGCGCTTTAAGGAAACGCTGCAAGCGTATATCGCTCGCAGCGATCAAGCCGAATTCCAAAGCACGACAGCCCTCGCCCAAGGCATGGGAGGAGCAAGCGCTCCCGGGCAAACGCAAGTTAACGATCAGACGCAGATTTACGATGTGAAAGTCGATGAACGCCTGAAGCAGCCCGAGCTGTTCGATTTGATCGCCAAGGCAGTCAAAGCAGCTCCGCCGACCACGGACGGGATTGGCGTTGAGCCGACGGAGCTGGACCGACAGAGATCGACCTTCCTGCACGCCAATCAGGCCCTGCGCAGGCGAATGATCGGAGACGACAACAGCCGCGCTGCCGGCTACGGTCTGTATCTGTTCCGCATTCCGGTGTCGATCCTTCCGGGCCGCGAGACGAGCGAAGGCTATAGCGCGGTGGCCAGCTTCCGCGCTCAACTCGAGATCGAGCGAACGCACCTCAGGAACACGTATCCGAAGTTGGTCGTTGCCGATCTGGTCGAAAGCCTGACGCCACGCGTGATGGCACGCTGGGACTCTGCAGTTCGCAGCCGTCAAGAAATCGCTCAGCTGCGAATTCAGCTTCACCAGCTCAACTTTGAGATTTCTCCCGAGTTAGAGCGGACGTTGGCAACATCTTCCTACGCCGACCGGATTCGGTTGCTGAACGAAGCGCTCCAAAGCTGCGTTCCAGCTGGAGAGCCGGCGGTCCCATCTAAGGCACCAAGAGTGCCTGAGGCCATGCTTCATTTGGATCATTCCGCAGGTGCCTATGCGACCACGATTCCTTCGGCCGCTCCCTACACCGCTCAGCCCGACGTCTACGGCGACGCGGTCATCGATAGTCTGGTCGACACCATCGTCGAACACTTCGTAACCCAACCCGACTCGCTGGCGCTCATTCCGCCCAAGCCCGAGGAAGTCCGGCGCGTGCTGGACGGCTTGCTGGGCCAGACCCACAACGTGCTGCTAGAGAACCATGTCTATGAGAGCCTGGCGCCGATCATTGCGCAGGCTGGCAACCACTTCGTTCGCGGCCAATACGACCTGTTGATCCAGCAGCGCCAAGCGTGGGTTGGCTCGGTCCGCGAATACTGCTTGGATGAGCCGTTTGAGAGCGCAAGCTGGTTATTGGCGCTTCAGTCCGGGATTCTCGACCGCAATCTCAAGAAGATTCTCGATGATCTCGAGCGCAACGGAACGCTGGCCGCTGGCCAGTGCGTTCCGGCCGAGGGCGTTTGCTTTTTCGCGACCAGCGACCCGGAAGCGATTCGCTTGTGGGACTTGATCGTGCGGGAAACCTTTCCGCTGCACGTCTTCACGCTCGACCCCATTGTCGAAGAACAGAACGCGTACGATGCTTTCTCACGGCGGCGCGAGATGCAATTAGCGCTGGCTTATAGCGTGGCCACCGGCAGCGTTTTCACGGCCAACCAAAAACTCCAGATGAGCCGCGCTCTGGCTCTTGACGAAGCCACCATTGCCTTGAATCGGACGGCAGTCGGCTTTGCCCATGGAGACGACTCGTTCGGCTGGTACTTCCATCCCCGCATTCAAACCCCACCGACCGAAAGCTCCAATATCGGCGCGTTGGCACGCACGATCTGGTCGACAGGCCCTACCGAACACTACGATCGCAAGAACCGCAGGCTCGAGCCCGGCATACGCGAGTGCGAAGTTTTGATCGCCATGCCTTCGTTCGTGACCGGAGTTGCGTTTGATGTCACTACGAACTGGGAACGGATCACTCGACCGGGCGTCACCAAGCGTTCCTACGAAGAGATGCTCGCACAAGGCAGTCGCCTGCATCGGCTGCGCATGTGCTTGCAGGATCCGAACAATCAACAGTGTTATCGCCCCGGCGACTATCCGCGGCTGCTCAGTCGCATCGACCAGCTAGAGGGCATGTTGGGCATGCAGACCTACTCGGTCAATGTGCCTTATCAGTACGACCAAACTGGTTCGGGATTGTTCGACACCGGCAAGCGACAGCAGCGACCGTCGATCGACTACTACTATGGCCTGACCTATCTCAGTCCAGGTCATCAGGCCGACTTTTTCATCACGGGTAAAAACTTTCACCCGACGCTCACCCACGTAGTCGTAGGGGGAGTTGAAAAACATCTGCCTACCCGATCGGACGAAGTGGCAGACGTGGAGGTCATCAGTCGCGAGCTCATTCGAGTTCGTATAAACGGGCTCGATAACGTCTTCTCTCCGGGTGGAAGCTTTGAGGTGCGAGTCGGCACTCCAGCCGGTCTTTCCAATCCCGTGGTCATCAAATCGCCACCGGCCGGTGCCGAGCCGCCTCGGACGGCGTATGGCTGGAATCACCCTGTCAATTACACCGGGTTTCTCTGTGTCGACAATGGCGGCGCTAGCCAGGTTCACATCGAGGGCCTCGCTGATTTAGTGATGAAGCCTAATGAAACGATCACCTTGCCGTGCGATGGTCGCATCTCGTTCGATGTGAGCGTGCGGTTTAAGTCGGGCGCTGCGAGAAAGCTGCCACCGATCGAGAACATTCCCGTTACCGGTCTAACGGTCACAGGAGCTGAGTTTTACCGGCGCCTCAACCAATCGGTGGGCGATGCGGTGCAAGGCATTAAAACCACAGAAGAGCGGGAAGGGATTATCACTTGCGTTCCTTATTTCTTCCCCGACACGTGGGCGCCGGTGCACCTAACGCCGCCCATTACTATTGAGCTCAAGTTGGTATCAGATCCATTGATGCATTG
>JBQCEI010000225.1:0-3597 GCA_051960375.1 Aureliella sp.
TTATCCGATTCGCCGCATCAGCCTTTCGGAATCGGGAGCAGAGGGAACGGGCACGAGCGATAGCCCGAGCGTGAGCGCCGACGGACGGTACGTTGCCTTTGAATCGACGAGCCTGCTGGTCGCTGGCGACACGAGCACCAAGGACATCTTCGTCGTTGATCGAGTCAACCATACGATCGAGAAGGTGAGCCTAGGGATGAATGGAGCGCTTGCCAACGGCGACTCCGATAGTCCCTCCATCAGCAGCGATGGCCGGTTTGTAGCGTTTCGATCCGCTGCGTGGAACTTAGTCCCTGGTGACACCGCCAATGTCCGGGGCGTCTCTACGGGTTACAGCGACATCTTCGTGTTCGACCGCGTGCTTCGCACGACAAGACTGGTTAGTGTTAGTTCAACCGGTGGTTTTGCGAACTACGGTTCAGGTCCCGTGACCGACATCAGCGCCGATGGGCGTTATATCGTTTTTGAATCGACCGCTTACAATCTGGTCGACGGAGACACCGGCTGGGTCGATATCTTCGTGCGCGACATGCAGGATAATGTCACGCGCCGCGTGTCGGTCGGCCCCGGTGGCATTCAGAGCAACGGCAGTTCCTACCAGCCCGTCATTAGCAACGACGGCACGGTGGTTGCGTTTGAATCGTCCGCGACGAACTTAGGCGTTGTCGACACCAATTCGGTGACTGACGTGTATGTGTACAATCTGGCTACAGGCTCAATGAAGCGGGTCTCGCAAGCGTCCAGCGGCACGGAAGCGAACAATTACTCAGAGGCGCCTGCCATCAGCGGCAATGGCCGGTACGTAGGGTTTTATTCGACAGCGTCGAACCTTGTTACCGGCGATACCAACGGATCGACCGACATCTTCGTGGCTGATCTTCAAAATGGAACGGTGGAGGCTGCCAGCGTTTCCGCAAGCGGCGTGCTGATGGGACAAGTCGGCACCGAGCTGTCGCTAAGCGGCGATGGACGTACCGTTGTCTTTCGCTCCGCGAGCACGGCAGCCACCCTCAGCAATGTGTCGGAGATCTTCGTGCGAGATCTCGACGCCGGTAGCACGCGCGTGGTCAGTAAGAGCATGGCCGGAATGGCTCCCGACGGCTACGCGTACCGTTCTGCGCTCAGCGATGACGCAAAGACCGTAGCCTTTGCTTCTGACGCGAGGAACCTCGTTCCGGGAGATTCCAACAACGCCCGCGATGTGTTTGCTGTGGACGTCTCGTCTCCCTGGATGGCGAACGCCCAGTACGTCGTGGTGGGAGCCAGCCAGGCGGTGGACAATATCGACTTCGGCAATGTCCTGCAGCAGGGCCATCTGAGCGGTACTGCCTGGCAAGATACTTCGCGCGATGGCGTTCGCGATCCGAACGAACCGGTACTCGCGAACCGGACAATTTATATTGACTCCAACGCCAATGGCTCGTTTGACACCGGCGAGCCCTCGACTGTTACCGACGCGCTGGGCAACTATCACTTTGTCGGCCTGACAGCCGGGACTTATGTCGTTCGAGAAATCCTGCCTTCGAAATGGAGCCAGACAGAGCCCACTTCGGGCAGCTACGCGATCGCGTCGGGTGTGGAACGCAACGTTGTAGTCGACTTCGAGGATTTGCAGAATACATCCTCGTCTTACATAACCATTGGGGATTACGTCCACGATGGCTTCGTTTTTTCCAACTCGAACGCTGCAGACAGTCAATGGCGAGTCTATGGGTCGCAAAGCACGCCCCAACCACCGTCGGCAGAGTTGGTGAGCGACTTTCGCTATTCCGTGCAATATCTGCAGCGTCAGGACCTGGGGCTATTTAGCGTCGATTCCTTTGACATGCGACTGCGAGATTTGGCAGGTCCGCGGACCGTAACGCTCGCCGGCGAACTGCCCAACGGCCAATGGATCAGCCAGGACATCTCGATCACCGGAACGGCCACGACGTATCACTTGAGTGGCTTCGACAATTTGCGTTCCTTCCGCTGGTTCTCCACAAGCAGCGGCGTGTACGTTGTGGACAACTTCGCACTGCGCACGACGGACTGGGACTACAGCTCGCTCGACTTTGGGTCGATGAGCAACCCCGGAAAGATCAGCGGCACGATTTATTACGATGAAAACAAAAATGGGTCGCGGGACGGCAGCGATTATCCGCTAGGCCGGCAGAGCGTTTATCTGGACCTGGACAACGACGCGCAACTGGACCCAAATGAACCTCGAGCCACCTCCGATTCCACCGGCGCGTATCAGTTCGATGTAGTGAATGCCGGCAACTACGTTTTACGTCAGCTTGTGCCAGTGAATTGGCACCAGACGCAACCTGCCGACGCTTATACCATTGCGATGGCTCCCGAAGAGATCCAGAGCGGATTTGATTTCGGAAGGTGGGAAGACCCGACGAAGATTCGCGGAACCAAATGGAATGATTTGAACGCCAATGGCTTGCGCGACGCCGGCGAACCGGGACTGGCCGGTTGGACGATGTACTTGGACTTGAACCAAAACGGAGTGCTCGACTCGGGCGAGCCCAGTACGGTCACGGCGGCCGATGATCCGGCTACCAGCAGCGTCGATGAATCGGGCACTTACGGCTTCGGAGCCATTACTGCCGGCAATTACAGCGTGCGCGAAGTTCCGCGAGCTGGCTGGCGACAGACCAGCCCCGTCGCGATGACTTCACAAATCGAACGCAGTTCGCCCACGGGTTTCAAGTACACCGGTTTCACGCATACGCCGACCGTCGCTCAGGCCGTCAGCGGCGATGGACGCTACCTGGCTTTCTCGACCGCATTGGCATTACTGCCCGCCGACACCAATTCACGCACCGATATCTACTGGCTCGATCGCCAAACCGATGCGCTGGAACTCATCTCCGTGACCGATGCCCAGGTGCCTGGCAACGATACCAGCTTTGAACCTGCGATAAGCGACGACGGACGCTATGTCGCTTTTCGCTCTTGGGCGAGCAATCTGGTCGCTAACGATACCAACCAAAACGATGACATCTTTGTGCGCGACCGAGCCACGGGCACGACCCAGCTCGTTACGATAGCCGGATCGAACCAAGCCAACAGTTATAGCTATGGCGAGACGCTCACCGCCGATGGTCGGACGGTTCTCTTCTGGTCTGCTGCCACCAATCTTGTACCTAACGACATCAACCAGCAGACTGACACATTTCTTAAGAACCTCGACACCGGAGCGATGACGCGCGTCAACACGAACACCGCGCCGCCCGATATCGGCAATGAAAATTCCTACAGCGGAGACATCACGGCCGACGGGCGGTACATCGCCTTCCAATCGTTCTCCAACGATATCGTGCCGAACGACACCAACGGTTACAGCGACATCTTCGTGTTCGACCGAACCTCCGGGCTCGTGCAATTGGCAAGCACCAGTAGCACCGGCACTCAGGGCAACGGCGTCAGCGAAAGGCGAGCCATCAGCGACGATGGTCGCTTCGTCGTCTTCGATTCCAACGCCACCAATCTCACCGGCGATGCGGGCGTCAACGGATACAACATCTACATGAAGGACTTGGCAACCGGCGAAACGCGACTGATCAGTCGCAACTACAACGGCGGCGCGGCCAATGGCAGCCGACG
>JBQCEI010000226.1:0-6139 GCA_051960375.1 Aureliella sp.
CTCGGTGTGCGCTTGGGCTGCGCCAACTGCCACAATCATCCTTTGGATCGATGGACTCAAGACGACTACCACGGCTTGGCTGCAATCTTTGCGCGACTGGAACGCGGGCGTTACGTAAAATGGGCCAGTCGCGGAGCGGTGACGAATCCTCGCACTGGCAAGCCTGCAATACCGCGCATTCCAGGCGACCGCTACCTCGAGCCCGACGGCGACCACCGGGCCGACTTGGCTCGCTGGCTGACCGCGGAGGGGAAACATTCCTTTGCCAAGGCGACCGTCAACCGGCTCTGGCAAGCCATGTTCGGCCGCGGCCTGGTCGAACCGCCGGACGATTTGCGCGACACCAATCCCGCCACGCACCCCGAACTTCTGGACCGACTGGCCGAAGATTTTGTACAGAGCGGCTACGATATTCGCCACACGCTCCGGTTGATTGCGCTGAGCCACACGTACACTCGCAGCACGGTCGGCCGAACGGTCAATGCGGCCGACGATCGCTTCTACTCGCGAGCTTACCGACGGCCGCTGCTGCCGGAAGTCTTGGCCGATGCCTTTGCCGATGTCACCGGCGTTGCTGAAGCCTATGCAGGGCAGCCGCGCGGCACCCGAGCGATAGCGCTCGTTGACGCCCTTGCGCCAGCACCGGCGCTCGACATCTTGGGTCGCTGCGTGCGCGGGGCGGGATGCGAATCAAACCTGCCCAGCGCCGCCGGCATGGCGACCAAACTGCATTTGCTCAACGGCGAACTTATCAATAGCAAAGTTTCCGCTCCGAGTGGCCGGCTTCATCGCTTGATCGACGCAGGCAAGCCCAATGCCGAGATCGTCAACGAGTTTTACCTCCGGGCCTTTTCGCGCCGGGCAACTGCCAGCGAACTTGAGCGGTGGGACCAGCGGCTCGCCTCCACGTCGGCTGAAGAGCGCACTCGAAAGCTAGAGGACTTTCTGTGGAGCCTGCTCAACAGTCCCCAGTTCATCAACAACCATTAATGTCGCGATCAGCCGCCGGGCGTTAGCCCGCGGTTGCAGAAAGAATTCGGACGCTAACGCGTGGCGGCCGCCTAATTCAGGCCCTGTGTGGCACTGGCTATGCCAGTGGCTTTTTTTTCGAAGTTTACCGCGTTCAAAAAGGAAATATCACCCAAGAGCGAACTGCCGCGAATCCGCCCTGTGCAGCGACGTGCTCGGCATTGGAACGCCTGGCTGAGCCGCCCCAACCTTAGACTTCGAAGAAGAGCCACTGGCATAGCCAGTGCCACACCAAGAAATCGGCTACAAGCACCATCACTTGGACATTACGTATGCCATATCGATCCATTTCGCGCTGTGATGGCGTTAGGCGCCGCGACATGTTGCGCATGGGCAGCCTTGCCGGTCTGGGCTTGGGGCTCGGCGATTGGTTTCGGCTGCGAGCCGGAGCGGCCGAGTCATCATCGCCGCGGGCCAAGTCATGCATCATGCTGTGGCTCGACGGCGGCCCGAGCCACTTGGAGACATTCGATGTGAAACCCGACGCACCGGCTGAAGTACGGGGACCGTTCCAGGCCATCTCGACGCGGGTCAGCGGCATTGCAATCAGCGAGCTGTTACCGCGGACGGCAGGCATCGCTGACAAGCTGGCCATCATCCGCTCGATGACTTCGCCGCTGGGGGAACACGGCTTGGCCAACAGTTATCTGCTGACCGGCTACAAACCCTCACCGGTGCTTCAGTACCCTAGCTTTGGATCGGTGCTTGCGCATCTGCGCCCTAGTGGCTCGCTGCTGCCGACGAACATAGCGATTCCCGAAGCGCGTTCCGCGGGTGCGGGCTTTCTGGGAACCGCGTACGAACCGTTCGCTACCGGAGGCGATCCATCGCAGCGCGGCTTTCGTGTTCGCGATCTCGACTTTCTGCCGGGCATCGACCCGTCGCGGCTCCTCAGGCGCCGCGAGTTTCTGCACGAGTTCGAAGCGGCCCAGCAGCGCATCGAGAATGCATCGGCCGGAGCGAGTTCCAAGGCGACGAACGATCCAGGGTTCGAACAGGCCTACCGCCTGCTGACCTCTGCCGAAGCTAAAAGCGCCTTTGATCTGGCCGCCGAGTCCGATGCGGTCCGCGAGCGTTACGGCGGGAGAATGTTTGGTCAGAGTTGTCTGCTGGCTCGGCGCCTGGTCGAACGAGGCGTGCCGTTTATCAGTGTCTTCAACAGCGGTTGGGACACGCACCAGGATCTCGTGTTGCAACTGCGCGACGGCTACAGCGGCGCCAAGGTGGGCGTGGGTTTGGTGCCGACATTCGATCAAGGCTTTTCGGCACTCATTGAAGACTTGGCCGAGCGCAACTTGCTCGACGAGACGCTGGTCGTGGCCATGGGCGAGTTCGGTCGCACGCCGAAGCTCAACACGCGCGGCGGCCGCGATCACTGGCCGCGCGTCTTCAGTGTCGTCCTGGCAGGCGGCGGCATTCGCGGGGGCCAAGTGATCGGATCGAGCGACCGCGTCGGAGAAAGCCCGCGCGACCAACCGGTCACGCCGCCGGATCTTGCCCGCACGATCTATACGCAGCTCGGCATCGATCCCGATCATGCATTGCAAACGCCGGATGGCCGCCCCGTGCCGGTCAATCAAAGCGGCACGTTCATCGAGAACCTCGTTTGACTTTTGAGATGCTGGGTCTCTTGGTATCTGGGTGGTGCTTTGTTTTTGAAACTCCCCAAATCGCAATGGCTCGTGTTCGTCAGTATGCATCTGGCCTTGTCATGGCTGCCACTCAGTGATGCCGGTGAGCCGCCGATCACGGCCGTCGCTTTTGCGCCTGGCGGCAGGCAAGTGCTGCTAGGTTCCCAAGCAGGAATTGAAATCCGCTCCTGGCCCGAGCTCGAACCGACTGAGAAGACCGTTGCGACCGAACTGGTCCACGTTCACGACTTGGCATTTGGGCCCGATGGCCGGCATCTGCTGGTGGCAGGCGGTGCGCCGGCCGAAGAGGGTACGATCGAAGTCCTGAGTTGGCCCGAAGCCAAACGGCTCCAGCGGATTACCCAGCACGAAGATGTGGTCTATCGCGTCGCCTGGTCCCCCGATGGAAAGGAGTGGTCCTCGGCCGGCGCCGATGGTGTGTGCCAGGTGTTTTCCAGCTCCAGCGGCCAGCGGCTGGCACGCTACGCCGGACATTCGCGAGCAGTGCTCGCCGCGTGTTACTTGCCCGATGGCGAGACGATCGCCAGCGCGGGCGTCGACCAGACAATTCAGTTGTGGAACAGCCACTCCGGAGCCCATCTCCGCACGCTCGACAACCACTTGGCAGCGATCAACGATCTGGCGGTCCGCCCCGTGTCCGGACCGCCTTTGGCTTCGCCACCGGCACTAGTCTCAGTGAGCGACGATTACACCGTGAGACTATGGCAGCCCACGATCGGGCGGTTGGTTCGATTCGCTCGCCTGCCCTCGATCGCCCAAGCGGTCGCTTGGACGCCAGCCGGAGATGCCATACTGGTGGGATGCCGCGACGGCCGAGTGCGAGTCATCGATCCAGACACCGCTGCCATGAGCCAAGAGTTCGGCGCCGACCAGCACATCTACGCGATGGCAATTGCCCCCGACGGATCGGACATCCTCGCAGTCGGGGATCGGCAGCCGTTCCGCGTTGCACGATAGGCCGTGCTCGATCGACCATCTCGCGGCATAGTAAGCCCCTTGCAGCCAGCACATGGCAGTGTAAAGAGAGAACGAGCGATCGGCAGGTAGACCTGTCAATGCAATGCTCCTCGACGGGGCTCTCTTGAGTCGCGAAGCGACGGTATGCGTTTCCTGTAACCCGACGCGTAAGCGAGGGACGAACCCGCCACATCGGCCCGACAATCGATCGTTGGTCTGCCAAGGCTGAACCTATCTCCGCTCCTGCCCCTCACCCCCGGCCCCCTCTCCCGAAGCGGGGCGAGGGGGAAAGCAGAGAGCGCTGCGGTCGACCGGCTAATGCACGCCATCGCTTCGCGACTCAAGAGAAATGTCTAAGAAGGTACAATATCTGCGTCGCAAAAACGGTAGCTTTTGCAAGTTCCGCACTGGCCATGACCTGCCGTTCTTGAGAGCCGCATGATGAGGAAAGCGATTCTTCTCAGCCTTGGATTGATGTGGTGTGTGGCAGCGGCCGCGGTCGCGCAGTCGGTCGAGCCCTTGGTCGAGTTCGACGGTGCCTCGGGGGGCGCACTAGCCGTTTCCAATGACGGCAAATGGCTGGCCATCGGAGCCGAATACAAAGGGCCGCTGAAACTGTTCGATCTCGCCAAGCGCAAGTATGTGGCGACGCTCGAAGATGTCGACGGCGTCTACGTCTCGGTCGACTTCTCGCCCGACGGCAAGCTGCTAGCCGTGCTGCGCGTCACTACGGATCCGCCGGAGAACAATCTCTCGGTCTGGAACGTCGCCGCCAAGAAGCGCGTGTGGGAAACCAAAGAAGGAGCCTCGTGGGCGAAGTTCTCTCCCGACGGCAAACGCCTGGCTGCCGGGAAGTTCAGCTTCGTGCGATTCTATCAGCCCAAGACCGGAGCGCTCCTGCAAGATGTCCGCGTCCATCCCGAAGCACAAGTCGGCGAGGGAGAATATGCGGCCGCCGCCAAGCTCTTCGTCACTGCCGGAGACGAAGACCGCAAAGTCAGTCTTTGGAGCGTCGCCACGGGCAAAGCGGTCAACGCATTTGCGGTGGAAGGCGACGAGATCTCCGGCTTGGCGGTCTCTGATGATGGGGTTTTGGTCGCGGTATCGCAAGCTGGCAAGGTGTCGGTATACGAGAGCCGTTCCGGACAGCTCAAGTGGTCGCAAACACCCGCCGAAGAAGCGATCGTGTCGCTCGACTTTCGTCCCCGCTCGAAGGAACTGGCCACCGCGGGTCAGGACGGCGCGGCGCGCATCTGGGATGCTCTCGCGGGGACCGAACTGCAAACCATCCAGCCCGGTCACGGCATGGTCCAAGCCGTGCAATACACTCCCGACGGTTCGGATCTGATCGTAGGCAGTTCGGGCAGCACCGCCATCTACTCGGCCTATCCGCGCGTGGAATCGGCCCCGTATCGAACTTGGCAAAGCTCGACGGGAAATTTCTCGGTGGAGGCCCGACTGATCGGTCAGGATGGCAATCAAGTGCACCTGATCCGCAAAGGGGATCAAAAGGAAATTGTTGTCCCGCTCGAGCGTTTGAGCCAAGCGGATCGAACGCATGTCGCCGAGGCGTTGCGATCACCAAGTGGCAAAACGAGTTTGCTCTCGTACCAACTTTACGAACACATTTGGAAGACCGGCGACGAGCCTCAGGCACTGATTTCACCCGAGCAAGGCATCGCGATATTGGCTGAGATAGCCGGCGACTTCAGCTCGCCGACGACTTCGATCGAAGTCGGCTTGTCATCCGACAAACATTGGCAGCTCGCGGGCAAGACCGAAGGAGCGTATATCGTCGCCCGAGCATACACCGTCGAAGAACTGAATCGCGCCCTCTTCAGCGACAAGGTCGAGGTGTTTTCGTGGTCGGCAGGTCAAGCGCCGATCAAGATGCTCCGCAAAGACGAAGGCATCTGCTGCTTGTCGGGAATTAGCGGAGCGCTTCACGGCTATGGCGAAGAAGTGCGCGTGCACTTGGTCGAGGATGAAGGCAGCGGCGAAGAGTATTGGGTGCTCGATGGACACTCCGCTCAGCCGCAGCTCTCGGCCAAAGCAGTCGCTTTGCGCTGGAAGGATCCTGAGAAAGTCATCGCCGATGTAACCGAAGAGGTTTGGCACGTTGGGTCCGAGGCCAAGAGCGTGCTGCCGCTCGGCGAAGGGCTGTGCTTCTTCGGATCGGTTTCGGGCAATTTCGTCGGCGGCGGCGAAATCGTTCGGCTGACCAACGAAGAGGGAGCCTGGCATCTCTCCGGTCAGTCGGGCCAATCCGAACTATCGGCCCGCGCGCTGGTCGTTCGCATCCAAGCCAAGCCTTGAGGCGTTCTTTCTCGAGTCGCGAAGCGACGGCACGCATTGCATGTAACCCGACGCGTAAGCGAGGGACGAACTCGCCACAGAGCCCGACAAACCATGAAGCCCCCTCACTCCTCACCCCCGGCCCCTCTCCCCGAAGCGGGGCGAGGGGAGAGAAGATCTTTCATAAGCGAGCGCAACTCTTTTCC
>JBQCEI010000227.1:0-4044 GCA_051960375.1 Aureliella sp.
AAAAGCTTGCATAGCCTTGACGCAGCGACGCGTTTACTACATAATCCCATTCCCTTTTCGGAAAAGCCCGGTTTCGCCATGAGCAGTGTGTTGGATTGTGCCACAGGTGCTCGACTAGGAGGTTTTATGGCGTCTGGAATGTTCTTCGTCCGTCCGTGCCCCACTTGTGGGCGCAATCTCGAAGTCCGGATCGAACTGTTGGGGCACGAAGTCCAGTGTCGGCATTGTTCGGCCGAGTTCGTCGCCACCCAACGCTGCGAAACACCCTGGATCGACGCGGCAGTCGACCGAGTGCTCGCCAAGGCCGAACGCTATATGGCGACCGTAGACGCCAACTCACGCATCGATTCGTTCCAGCCCAGCCTGAGTGATCTGCGCTAAATCTTCCCAGAAGCCCGGGTATGTCTTCCCTGTGCAGGCAGGATTGAGAATCGTCACTCCTGCCTCGCGCAGCCCCACCAACGCCAGGCTCATCGCCATTCGGTGGTCGTTGTACGTCTCCACCGTGACGGCGCCGCTCGGCCGCTCCGGCGGGTGAATCGAAAGCCCGTCCGCGTGTTCTTCCACGCGGGCTCCGAACTTGCGTAGTTCGCGAGCCAAGTCGGCAATCCGATCGGTCTCCTTGTGCCGATTTGCAGCCACGCCGCGGACGCTCGTCGACCCCTGGGCAACGAGAGCCACCGCTCCCAAAGTCAGAACCGAATCGCTGATGTCGCACATGTCGACGTCGACGCCTCGCAGCGCTCCACCGATGACTCGCAACGAGCTGTCCGACGATTCGACGCGGCAGCCCATCTGTTTGAGAACCTCGCAGAAGCGCACGTCGCCTTGCAGACTCGACGTGTTGAGCCCTTCGACCGTGACGTCCCCTCGGGTAATCGCCGCCGCTGCCCAGAAGTAGCTGGCCGCCGATGCATCGGGCTCAATCGCGTAGCTCGTTCCGCGATAGCCGGTTGGCTCGATCGTGATCGGCCCGCTGGCAGGTCCGCTCACCCGCGCTCCGAAGGCAGCCATGATCTTCGCAGTCATCGCCACGTAGGGAACGGAAACCAGCTCTCCTTCGACCTCGAGGCCAACTGGCTCGGCGGCTAACGGCGCGGCCATCATCAAGCCCGACAGGTACTGACTCGAGATATTGCCAGCCACACGGGCCGTGCCACCCTTCAGTCCGAGCGCGGAAATGTGGACCGGCGGACAATCGCTGCGTGCGGCGTTGAGGCTTTCGGCCCGGCCGCCCAGCTGAGCGAGTGCCTTGAGCAAGTCGCCGATCGGCCGCTCGCGCATGCGCTCGATGCCGTCGAGCGTAAACTCGCCGTGGCAAGCGGCCAGTGCGGCAGTCAGGAAGCGAATCGTCGTGCCGCTGTTGCCGATGAACAGATTGGCTCGCGCGTTGGGCAGCTTTCCTCCGCATCCTTCGACGCGCAGCCGGCCGCTGGCGGGATCGCCCGTGATGTGCACTCCGAGGTCTTCCCACGCTTCGATCATCACGCGGGTGTCTTCGCTATCGAGGACGCCGGTCAGCTCCGAAGTTCCCACGGCCAGGGCCGCCAAGACGAGAGCTCGGTTGGTCAAGCTCTTGCTTCCAGGGGGTCGGATCGAGCCGATGACCGGACCGCACGGCGAGATTCGTATTGCAGATGTCATATGATTCGAAGGCGATTCTTCCGCAACGCTGGGGCGCTTCACTAGGAAAGTATCGCATCGTAGCCTGCCTGCCCAGCCGCTGCCAGCCGGCGATTGTGCGTCGGCCGGTGCGTTGAATTATCATTCTTTGTTTCAACGCAGAGACGCAGAGAATGCATGACGCAGAGAGCGCAGAGAAGAGAAAAGACGAGAAAGTTTTCGGAGAGCCGATTATCGATCCAGCGCACGAATCATCCCCACACCCGCTGTCAACGCGAGGATCGCTCGCCATACGGCTGTTGACGCTCGCGCTCGTCGTGCTGGCCGTCGGCCTGACTGCTGCGCGCAGCGTGAAGCGATATGACGATCCGCGGACGGCCGCCTTTGACAGCTCGCGGCAGGGTCAATTCGATTTTCACAACGGCATCTATTTTCCAGCGGTCGCGTATCTCGATGGCGTGTCGCCGTATGGACAGCAGTTCGCCGACGAGTATCCAGTCACTCGGCCGCTGCCGCTGATGTCGCCGCTGGTGGTGCTGCTGCACGCGCCGCTGGCGCTGCTGCGCGTGCGCACCGCAGAGATTCTGTACTTCGGCATCAACATGCTTTTGCTCGCGGCGATCGCCTGGCTGAGCGTCAACTGGATACCCGATCGCACGGCTAGAAGCGTGTGGTTTCTGATAGCGTTATTGCTCGTCGTCGCCAGCCGCGCGGGACATACGACTTTGCTGACCGGGTATCTAACTGCGGAGATGGTAGGCGGCGCTTTACTGGCGCTCGCGACGGCGCAAACGCGCCCTTGGCTGTCGGCCATCGGCGTGGCCATCACTTCCTGCAAGCCGACGTATGCGATTCCGCTGTTCTTGTTGATGATTGCTCGAGGTGACCAGCGAGCAGCATGGCGCGGCCTGGGTTTGTCGATTGCCGGAGCGGTGATCGCGCTGACCCCGCTGCTGCTTCACGAGGCGCCGCAGCAGTTCTGGCAGGACCTGCAGAATCGACAAGCCGCGCACATGGCTGACAGCTACGAACTACCGGTCAATACTTGGACGCGGATCGATCTGCTGGCGGTGATCGCGAAGTGGATGAACTGGGCGCCGAGCGAGCCGGCTCATCTGGCCGTGATGGTCCTGCTGCTTCCGCTCCCGGCCCTCGCGCTCTGGCGGCTCGAGCGCACAGACAGCAATCGCTTTCCCGCCGGTCTATCGGGCGGCATCATCGCCGTGAGCATGTTGGCGACGCTCTATCATCACGTTTACGATGCGCTGCTGCTCTTTCCAGCCATCGCAGGACTCGCGCTCGGCGAGGCGAGCACGCGTCGCGGGAGCCGCGCGGTGCGCCTGCTGATCGCGGGACTGCTACTGTTCGTCGCCTGGAACTACCCCAGCTCAGAGCTTGCGGTCAAACTGACCGGCATCTCCGGAACCCAGCTCCGCCTGCTCACCAGCACCGGCCCGATCGCCCTGAGCACAGCCTGGGTAGCGATTTGCCTGCTCCCCTTCCTGCCTCGCGCCCGTCGCGCTAAAAGGCATCCGTGAGCAACCGGCAACTGACCTCTACAATTCAAGTTTCTGCCACTCGAATTCTCGCTTCCAGTTGTCACTTCCTGTGGCGTAGGCCTGAAACGTGGCAATCAGTTGCCCAGCATCCTGGGTGATTGCTTTATAGTGCTTATCAAGCGAACCGTCTTGATACTCGACCACGTATTCTCCTGTCGTCTGCAGGCCGGTTTGCATATAGGTGCTGTCGGTGCGCTCGAGGATAGCGAACGAGTTGCCCTCGGTCGTTAACGACGACAGTGCTTCGGCAATCTGCTCAGGAGTTGGCTTGTCGATGACGGTCCAGTTCTCAAGTGACAGCCGCAGATGAGGCATCGCCGCCAGGCGCGGCGGATAAACAACACACGGCCATTGGGGATTAAAACAAACTAGATCATGCTTGGCCGCTAGCTTCTGAACGATCGGCACGATCTCGTTGACCCGCGAAAACGATATGCACATTACCAGATAGCCAGGCGACTGATCGAAAGCGACGTTCCACGGGCAGTTGTCAATATCGTCTTCGGCCCAGTCGTCGATCTGCGGATACTGCGCCGTCAGCTCCTCAAGAAATGAGTTCACACCGTGATGGGGCTCAAGGCCGTTAACGGTTTCCGTTCCGAGGCGGCCGTAGATGTCGGCGGCCTCTTGCGTCGTGATCGGCTGCGTGGAGTACCAAACGGCAAGATCGTAGCTCATGGTAACGGGCTTCCCTTTGCTGCATATCACCTGCGATGACCGAGTGCCAAAGCATATGCGGCGCAACACCGAATCACTTGGCCGCAACACTTCGATCTAACATTTGCTACGTCATGCTTTTTTGCAAACGATCCTCTCTGCTGGCTCAATGAACTCAGCAAAGGCCGATTCCCATTGCAAAGTA
>JBQCEI010000228.1:0-2309 GCA_051960375.1 Aureliella sp.
CACTTGGGTACCACGTTTCGATTCAACGGAAGCCATTTCGCCAAACTCCAGTAGTAGGGGATTTCGCCAGGAAACTAAGACTTTCAGAATACGGCTCTTATCGAGTTTGTTCAACTCATAAACCCACCAGCCCCAGGGGGATTTTGCTCAGTGATGAAAGAATGGATCGCGGCTGCGCTGGGAGGAATGGTTGGAACGTTAGCAAGACACGCTCTGGGGACTCTGGTTCGCAGCTGGCAGCCGCACTGGCTGCCGCTGGCCACGCTCACCGTCAACGTAGTCGGCTGCTTTGCCATCGGCTGGCTGTTCCGCTGGAGCTGGGACCGCGAGCTGACCAATCAGTGGTGGGAAGTCGGCATTCGCGTCGGCGTGCTGGGCGGATTGACGACCTTTAGTTCCTTCGGCCTTGAGATCGTCAACGCCTGGCACCACCGCCCTGCCCTGGGGCTGGCGATCCTGGCGGCACACTTGGCGTTCGGCCTGCTGGCGGTTCTCGGCGGGATGTATGTCGCTACCGGGCTGCGGTGAAGCACTTCCGCACTCGATTTTTTACCGCGGAGAACGCAGAGAGTGCGGAGAGGGAAGACATCTAGAGAAAAGAAGACATCTATAGAAAGATGTAGCCTTCTTCGCCGTGCTGGGTGACGTCCAGTCCCTGCCGCTCCATCGTCGAGTTGACGCGCAGGCCGATCGTGATGTCGAGAATCTTTAGGATTGCGAAGCTGACCACGGCCACGTAGAGCCAAGCGACGCCGCAGGCGACCAGCTGCCCCAACAGCGTGTGCCAGTTGCCTTCGATCGCGCCGAGCGGCTTGCCGTCGGCGATGTTCCAGACCGCTCGCGTCGCGAACACTCCCGTGAGCAGTGAGCCCAGCGTGCCGCCGATGCCATGCACGCCGAAGGCATCCAGCGCATCGTCGTAGCCCAAGAGCGACTTGAGGCGATAGCACGACCAGTGGCAAGCTATCCCGGCGATAAGTCCCATCAGCAGAGCCGACATCGGTCCGACGTGACCGGCCGCAGGCGTAATGCACACCAGCCCCGCAATCGCTCCGCTGCTGGCTCCCAGGACCGAAGGTTTGGCTCGCTGCCACCATTCGCAGCAGGCCCAGGTCAGCGCGCCGGCCGCGGCGCTGAAGTGCGTTGTCATGAAGGCGTTGGCGGCTACTCCATTGATGCGCAGCGCACTGCCGGCGTTGAGTCCGAACCAGCCGACCCACAACATCGCAGCGCCTAGCGCCGTGTAGGTCAAGTTGTGTGGCGGCATCGGCTCCTGGCGATGACCCAGTCGCGGCCCGATCACCAGCGCAGCGACCAGCGCGGTCACCCCGCCGCTAATATGGATGACCGTGCCTCCTGCGAAATCGAGCGCGCCGCCGAAAATGCCTTTGCCGTAAGTCAAAAATCCACCGCCCCAAATCCAGTGCGTCAGCGGGCAATAGACGGCCAGTCCCCACAGGAGCGAAAAGATCGCCATCGAACCGAATCGCATCCGCTCGGCAAACGCGCCGCAAATCACCGCTGGAGTCAGAATGAAGAACATGCCTTGAAAGAGCATGTGCGTCATCCTCGGCAACAGGCTATCGAACATCGGCGTCGCTGGCTGGCCGGCACTCGCGTCCCATACGCGGGCGACATGTCGCATCAACATGAAATCGGCATTGCCGATCAACCAGCCTTGGCCGCCGAAGGTGAGCGAATAACCGACCAGCGCCCACACCACGGTCATTAGCCCCATCAGGAAGATGCACTGCATCAAGACGCTGAGCACGTTCTTCTTGCGAACCAGCCCGCCGTAGTAGAGGGCCAGCCCCGGCGCGGTCATGAAGAGCACCAGCGCACTGGCACCGAGCACCCAAGCGTTGTGCGCCGCCACCTCGTGCCCGCTCAAGTAGAGATCGCTGGCCGTCGTAAGACTGCCGCTGGTATGGCTGGCGATCGCGTCGCTGCTCGTATTGCTGCTGCTTTGCGGGCCGGCATGCGTCAGCGACGTTCCCAAGCTGCCAAGAACCAGTAGCAGCGCCAGCGCGGCTGCGGCGCGCTTGTGTAGCATCATCGTGGTGTCCACTCCGACCTGCTGGGACTGAAACGTCCGATTCAGTTGCTCGACAGGTCAAATTGAACCACAAATCGCCGCGCCAACAAAGCGGGCCTAGGCGGCTTCGTCTCCGCGCTCCCCTAGCTCGGGTGGCACTGGCTCTGCCAGTGTTTCTTCATTCGAAGTCTATCGTTCTCTTCGCACCACAAGGCTTCCAACGGCAAGCCGGTGCATGAGTCTTGCGGCATCCAGGTTGGCGGTGGAGGGCTTG
>JBQCEI010000229.1:0-2213 GCA_051960375.1 Aureliella sp.
CTGCTTCAGTCCATAACGCCAACGCCGTTCGTCAAGCATCGCTTCCTCCCCTGATCGTGCCACCAGAGGTTATTATACGCGTTGCTACTAAAGCAGCAGTCTCCAGCGGGCTGGGATCGCTTGCGCCCCGCGGGATCCCAGCCCGTCGGGCTGGGCTGAGGAATCGCGGGCCTTTGGCCCTAAGAGCCAAAGATGCTGCAATGCAATCACCGCAAACAAACGTCAAACCTCATTCGAGACGAACGAAGGTTTCAGGCCGGCGCCACATGCGTTGCTCGGAGCTTTTAGGCGGGTGCGGCGAGGCGGAGCCTCGAAGACAGTGCGTTCCCAGGCAGAGCCTGGGAACGAGGACGCCTTTGCTTGAAGCCTGAGGCCTGAAGTCTGCTTTATCGCCCGGTCATGCCCCAGCGATTGCGCAGGATGGCCGACGTGGTGGCGAACATCGCCGCGATCGCGATCGCGCTAAAGGCCAGATAGCGCAGCACCAGCATCCAGCCGTACTGCACCGATGGCAAAGCCAGGTTGCTGTCCAGCGGCACCCAGAACGCGGTCATCAGCGGGCTGCCGGTGCCTAGCCAGCGGATCGTGTCGAGCACCTGCTCGTCGTCGGTAACGCTGGTCGCCAGGTACCACGCCGCGGCTGGCAGAAAGTAGATCGCGATCAGCACGGCATACGAAGCCAACATGGCGACCGACGTGCGGCGACAGATTGCCGAACACAACATCGCGCTGACCGAGTTGAACACTGCCGACACGAATACGATCACAAAGTAGGTCAGGATCGACAGCCAAAGCGCATAGTAAAACTGAAACGCCAGGAAGAACGCCAAGACCACCGGCCACATCAAGAACATGGTCAAGACATAGCTGACGCGAAACCCGGCCAGCAGCTTGCCCCACATGATCTGACGCGGCGCAAGCACAGTCGTCAGCAACAGTTCAAACGTCTGGCGCTCGCGCTCGCTGGTCAGCGAGCCGGCCGAAAAGACCGGCGCGACGAGGATGTTGAACACCAGCGCATAGCAGATGTACCACGGGGCGAGCTCCGGCGCTTGGTCGGAGCGGAAGTTGAACAGCGTCACGGCCATCAGCGGGATCGCCAACAACATGCTGATCTGGATGACCAGCCGCAACATGAGCGTCCCTTGGCTGAACAGCTCGGCGTGAATCTCTTTGTCGTAAACCGGGTTGGCGTGATCGTGCATCAGCGTCGTTCGCCGAGGCGGAGCGAACAACCGATCGGGAAACTGATCGCGCTGGATCACCATCCCGATCGCTTCCTTCGACTCTTGCTCCAGGTCGATCACATCCTTGCCTTCGCTGCCCACATCGGGCGGATAGAGCAAGCGCCGCGCGGTCCAGCCGCAAAGCCATGCGCTGATCACCAGAAACAGCGGCGGCAGAATGAAAGCGGCGATTTGCAACCGCAGATTACCTTGGCTCTCCAAGCCGCGCCAGAACAACGCTCCGACCAGCACTAGCGGCAGGATCGCCAAGTACGAAACGGCCAGCGACGAAGCGGTGCGGCGGAAGATCGCGCTGCAGGTCAGCGCAATCGAGCCGAACAGGATCACCGACACGACCAGCCACAGATAGGCGGCCAGCACTTCATAGATGCTCACACCGCCCAGCGGCAGCGCCAGCATGATGATCGGCAGCGAAGCCATGATCAGCACGGCCAAGTGCGACAGCGATGCGATCATCTTGCCGATAACGATCGCCCACGGATGCAGCGGGCTGGCCAGCAGCATCTCGTAGGTCTTGCGTTCCTTCTCGCCGCTGATGGCACCGGCGGCGAACGTGGGAGCCATCAGCGAAGCGATGATGTACTGCCCCAGAAAGAAGAAGTCGACCAGTTGCCGCGCAGCCGCCGAATCGCTGGTCAAATCGACGCGCTGACCGCTCGGATAAGCAGCCAGTAGCACGGCCGCCAGAGCCAACTGATAAAGCAGCATCAGCACAAAGGAACGGCTGGCTCTGAGGTTGGTCAGCAGTTCGCGCTGGAGTACCGGGTTTTCGACAAGCAGCATAGGTGAAGACGAGCCGATGAATCGTGCCGGAAAAGATGCGTGACATTACTCACGTGAGAGCTTAGCAGATATCCATACGAGGGTGGTAGCCAGGCTTAAAGGTTAAGGGGAGAGGGCTCGAGAGTAAATAGAGATTGGAAGAAGTACAGGAGAGTTCTTCGTTTGTTTTCGTTTTAGACATTT
>JBQCEI010000230.1:0-10359 GCA_051960375.1 Aureliella sp.
TAGCGTCCGGTTGCTTGCGACAAACCGCGGGCTAACGCCCTGCGGCTGATTCTGTGCGCGGAGGATATTCCGCTTGCTAGCAAGGATAGAGCTGCATGTGCTCTGCGACCGTATCGAGAAGCCGGCCGGCGCAAGTGCTGTCGAGATTGTCGTTGAAATGCACTTTGAAAGTTCGCTCGTCCTTCCATGGCTGACCCTTGGCCTCCTCAGCCGAGTGCACGACGACGCCGTAAAAAGTCGGACGGCGCATCAGTTCGGCAATCAACTGCTGAGTGGTGTAGAGGCCTAGTTCCGTCTGATCCATCGGTTCATCTCCGATCGTGTTGAAGTCCCTTCCCCGAAAACGTCTAGCCAAATTTAAGCGGCTGACATTCCTTGTCAAGGAAACGTCTGCGGCATTTTGTATTGCAAGCTTTGGTGATGCGGGGTGAGGACAGGGCGAAGCAGTTGCTGTCATTGGCTCTTGGTAACCCGACGCGTAAGCGAGGGCCGAACCCGGCGTACCGCGGGCCGCTGTGGCAGGTTCGTCCCTCGCTTACGCGTCGGGTTACAAAGCCTGGTATCACGCCTCTAGGCTGCTTTCGCATCATCGGCGAAATGACAATCGCTCGCTTAGGACACTCGGTGCTCGCTCCGCGTTCTCCGCGTTCTCCGCGGTAAAAAATGCGCCATGGAACGCGGTGAAAAATGCGATAGCAAATTGATCACGGCGCGACCGGTTCGGCGCGTTTGCTTTGAGCGCTGCGGACGGCGGCGTCGACGATGCGTTGGCCGCTACGACTGATCGAGGGGCTCAGCGGTCCGGTGATCGGTTCGTTGTGCGAGAGGCAGTGCACGAAGTACTGGATTGGATTTTGATGAGGTGCGACGAGGGACTCGGCCAGCACGTTGATCCCCGCCGGGTGCTGGCGATTTTGCAGACGCACATGTGGTTCGTAGTCGTATGAGGAAATCGTTCCCTCGCTGCCGACCAAAACGAAGCCGCACTTGGGCTGCGGCTGGTGCGTCCAAGGATCGGTGTAAGTGCCCCAGCGCGTTTCGAATTTGCTCAAGCCTCGCTCGTAGCGCACGACGGTGATCGAGTGTTCGTCGACCTCGAGTCCGGGAGGCTGATAAGTGGTCGTCGTCACTTCCAGCGGTTCCGCGCCGTTCATGAACCAAGTGCCCAGCGTCACGCCGTAACCGAGATAATCGAGCAGCGAGCCGCCGCCCGCTTCGCGGCGATAGAACCAACTGTGCGGCTTCTCGCGCCGGACCTCTTCGGCAGTCAGTTCGTGTTTACCAGCCGTGTGCCAGAGCGGTCCGCGGTTGCCATCGTAGTAATGCACCTCGAAGCACTCGCCAATCGCACCTACGTCGATCAGCTGTTTGGCGGTGCGATGGCTGGCGACCCAAGCCAGCGGCCAGTTGATAGCCCACCGGACGTCGTGTTGCTCGCAGGCTTGGATCATCTCGTCGGCTTCCGAGAGCGAAGCCGCCATTGGCTTCTCCAGCAACAGCGGCAAGCCGAGCGGCGCGAGGCGCTTGACCCACAACGCATGATCGCCCGTCGCCGGACAGAGAACGATGAAGTCTGGGCGAGCGTCGTCGATGCACCGCTGCCAATCGGTAAAGACCTGGTCGGCCGTCAAATGAAAGGCTTCGATGGAAGCCTGCATCCGCTCGGGCTCGCGATCGCAGATGCCGACCAGCTCGCACTGCGGATGCTCGACCACCATCCGCAGGTTGTCGCCCATGTGCATGTGTTCGAACGAAATACCGACGACGCGAAAACGAGGGAGCACGGGGGAGCTTTCAGGCTTCAGGGGTCAGGCTTCAGGCTTCAGGGGGGGAGGCGTCTGGCTTGCTCGTCTTCCTGAAGCCTGACGCCTGATGCCTGAAGCCTAGACAATCACATCGTGTAGAACCCGGCAGGGTTCGACGCCGGAGAGGCGGGCATCGAGGCCTTGGAACTTGACGCTGAACCGCATGTGATCGATGCCGAGCAAATGCAGCATGGTCGCGTGCAGGTCGTGCACTGTGGCGACGTTTTCGATCGCTGCATAGCCGAGCTCGTCGGTCTGGCCATAGCTGAGGCCACCGCGGACGCAGCCTCCGCCGAGCCAAATGGTGAAGCCTTTGTTGTGATGGTCGCGGCCGCTGCCACCTTGCGACATCGGCGTGCGGCCGAACTCGCCGGCCCAGACAATGAGCGTGTCGTCCCACATGCCGCGGGCCTTCAAGTCCTTGATCAGAGCGGCGCACGGGCGGTCGATCTCTTGAGCCTTCAGCTCCACGCCGTTCTTGACGCCGCCGTGGTGATCCCAGTCCTTGTGATAGAGCTGAATGAAACGCACGCCTCGTTCGGCCAGGCGGCGGGCCAGCAAGCAGTTGGCGGCGAACGACCCATCGCCAGTCTGACAACCGTACAGGTCGAACGTGCTCTGCCCTTCCCCGGCGGCATCCATCAGCTGCGGGATGCTGGCTTGCATCTGAAACGCCATTTCATACTGAGCGATCCGCGTGGCGATTTCGGGATCCATCGCCATCTGATTGCGCTCGGCGTTGAGCTGGTTGATCGTATCGACGAGCGATTGTTGTTGCTGGCGGCTGACCCCCGGCGGGTTGCTCAGATACATCACCGGTTCGCCTTTGCCGCGGAGGTGTACGCCTTGATAGCGCGACGGCAAAAATCCCGACGACCACTGGCGAGCCGCGATCGGCTGGTTCTGGCCCCCCTTGCCCAGCGAGGTCAAGACGACGAAGCCCGGCAGATCGACCGCTTCGGAGCCGAGTCCGTAGAGCACCCAAGCACCCATCGACGGCCGGCCGGCGATTTGCGAGCCGGTATTCATGAACATGTGGGCCGGATCGTGGTTGATTGCATCGGTGGTCATCGAGCGGATGAAGCAGATGTCGTCGGCCACCGAGCCGATTTCGGGAAAGAGTTCGGAGAGTTCGGTGCCGCACTTGCCGAAGCGTTTGAATTTCGTTTGCGGGGCGAAGCACTTCAGCGGTTGGCCCTGGAGCTGAGCGACTTGCTGCCCCTTGGTCATGCTTTCGGGCATCATCTGCCCATCGCGCTTGGCCAGTTCGGGTTTGTGGTCGAAGGTCTCGAGGTGCGAAGGCCCGCCGGCCATCGTCAGCCAAATGACGCGCTTGATGCGCGGCGCGTGATGCTGCACCAGCGGCTGGGCGGTCCCATCGGCCCCACGGGCAAGGCCGCTGTTTTCACCGGTCAGCAAGCTCGCCAAAGCGAGCGAGCCGACGCCAAAACCACCGCGGCGCAAGAACGTGCGGCGACAGAGCTGATTGCGATACTCACTAGGTGTCACGCGATCGGGACCTTGCATTTTCGAGGGAGTCACTAGTTACTAGTTACTAGAGAAGAACTGATGACGTTTTAACTAGCAACTAGAAACTAGCAACTAGTAACTAATCTAACTGATCAGCTCGGGGATCGGCGCTCCGCGGTCGACGATCGGCGTCGGGCGGCCGTTGAAGTCCTTGATAAAGGTCTTCGAGGCGTCGATGCCGAGGTGGTGGTAGATCGTCGCCAGGAAGTCGCCCGCGCTGCACAGGCGTTCGGTCGGATCTTCGCCCCGTTTGTCGGTGGCGCCGATGACGCGGCCGGTCTCGATACCGCCGCCGGCCCAGATGTTCGAGAAGGCACGCGGCCAGTGATCACGGCCGGGCTGCTTCGTGCCGGCCGGCGCGCTGGCGTTGCCGGCGCCGGTGCTAGGGGAGTGCTCGATCTTCGGCGTGCGACCGAACTCGCCGGTGACCACCACCAGGACGCGTTTGTCGAGCCCGCGCTCATAGATGTCTTCGATCAGCGCCGTGACGGCCTGATCATAAACATGAGCTCGGAACCGCAACGCATCAAAGATGTGGTGATTGACGGCGTGATCGTCCCAGTTGCCGACGCGGCCACAGAGCGGACCGCTCAGGCTGGTCGTCAGCACTTCGACACCTGCTTCAACCAAGCGGCGACACATCAACAGTTGCTGACCCCAAGCGTTGCGGCCATAGCGATCGCGCGTCTTTTCGTCTTCTTTGCTCAAGTCGAACGCGTCGCGCGTCTTGGGATTGGTCAGCAGCGTCATCGCTTGCTCTTCAAACTGGTCGAGTGCGCCGAGTTCCCCTTGCTTATCGAACTCGCGGGCCAGCGTATCGAGCCGCTGGCGCAGGCTGGTGCGACGACCCAGTCGCTGAATCTCGCTCTGGTCGGAAAGGCCGATGTTCGGCACTGAAAAGTTCGGTGCGCTCGGATCGCCGCTGACGGTGAACGGAGAATACGCGTCGCCCAGGTACGCCGGACCGTTGTATTCCAGCGGTGGATTGATGCCGACGTAGGTTGGCAGCGAATTGGTGCGCGGGCCTTCCTGCGAGCGAATGTAGTTGGCGACCGTCATCCAGTCGGGATAGCGCGGCTTGGGTTTGTCGCGCGTGTCGGGGTCACCCGAGAGCATCTGCATCGAACCAGCCGGATGGCCTGGAGCGGTTTGATGCATCGAGCGCAGCACGGTGAACTTGTCGGCGATCTTCGCTTGCATCGGCAGCAGCTCAGTGAAGCGCAGCCCCGGCACTTTGGTCGGGATCGTCGAGAACGGGCCGCGGTATTCGCTGCTGGCTTCGGGCTTGGGATCGTAGGTATCGATGTGCGAGCAGCCGCCCGGTTTCCAGACCATGATCACGGCGGTCTTTTCGCTGCTGGAGCCGCTCTGGCCGCCGCTGGTGGCCGCTTGCAAACGCAGCAAGCCCGGCAAACTCAGGCTGGCAAAGCCGGCTAGGCCCAGTCGGAGGAAGCCGCGGCGTCCGGCGACATCGAAGTTGTGAGGGCCCGGGCAGCGCGCGACGGAAGATGCAAAGAATGGATCGCTCATTTGGTTTCTGCCGGCTTTACGTGGATGGCGATGGGTTCGGAAACGACGATGTCAACCGTATCACGCGGAGTGGCTCGGTCGGTCGCCACTTTGAGTTGTTGCTGAGCCGCGGTGACCGCTGCGGTGGCGGCTTGGTGCTTGCTCTTGGCTTCGGCCAGCGCCTGCTCGGCGCCGGCTTTCTTTTCGGCGGCAGCCGCCTTCGCCTCGGCCGTCAAACGCTCGACTTCGGCGGCGAGCTCTTTGACGCGGGCTTCGGCCTGCGCGGCGGCCGCTTTGGCGATGTCGACCGCTGCAGGATTGTAGCTATACTTGGCGACCGCGCTGCCGTAAAAAGCGATCACGTAATCGCCCGGCGGCGTTTTGAGCGCTGCCAGATCGAGCACCGCTTCGCTGCGATCGGCCGTCAGCGATACGTCGAAGCGAGGCTGGCGCTCGAAGCCTTCACCGAACGTTCTCAGCTGCAGCGTCGCACCGGAAAACTCGCTGCGGCGCGTGTGCTTCAGCGGAACCGTCAGCTTCTGTCCGGCGGCGACCTCGAACTGTTTCTGCTCGGGTGTGAGACTGAGCGGAGCAAGTTCTGCACCGGTCACCGAGACTGGCACGCCGCTGACCAGCCGCGGGCTCGGGATCTCGCCCCAGGAATCGGGCACCGGCCAGGCCATCTCAGCCATGAAGCAAGGATGCGTCACTTCTTTGCCGTCGATCTGCGCTTTGCCGTAGAACTTGGCATTGGCCAGTCCCGCCGGAGCCTTTTCGTCGGCGGTCACGAGCATGACGCCCGAGGACTTGCCGGCTGGAATGCGGAGGCCTTGCGCGGACACGCCTGGGGGCAGATCTTCCATCACCAGATCGATCGGGCCATCGAAACCGTCGCGGCGAATCGCTACGACCTCGAGGGCCATCGTCAGTCCGGCTCGCAGGGCGACCGGTTTGGAAAGCGCGTTGCGGTCGCCGTTGCGGAGCTCCATGTGCAGGCCCCAGCCGACGACGGCGAAGTCGGGGGCCGCTTGGCGAATGACCATACGATAGATGTTGCGAGGATCGTTGCGCGTGCCGCCGAACAGGTCGCTCAGTTGCAAGCGATGCAGGCCGTCCTCTTTGATCTCGAGCTTGCCGAGGATGTCGGACGAGCCGCCGTTGTAAGGCGGGCCATCATAGGCGTAACCGTTGCTCGACACTTTCACCGGGCTCGGGATGTCGCTCAGTTCGACGACGTCGGTCGCCTTCTGCTCGGCGCCTTCGCCGCTGATGTGCTGCACGAGAATCGCTGGATCGGTCGGCCGGCCGAGTCGCTCGGAGGCGACTTCGATCCACCACACTTCACCTTTCTTGGCCATGAATTCGAACGTGTCGACGTCGGCCGCCGGAGCAAAGCTGCCCGAGATGTCGCATGGCAGAGAGATCTTTTGTGCCTGCGCGTGTTCGTTGTTGGGTTCGGTCTCGGCGGCAGCCGCACTGGCAGCCAGTCCCGCGGGCGGCCATGAGAACGCGCTCACGGCTCGCGTCGAAGCGAACTGCGGCAGCGGTGCATCGGCTGGGATTTCGAGCAGCGCCAGGCGATAGAAGTACGCCGGTCCGCCGTTGAAAGTCAGATCGTGCACTTTGATGACGTACTTTCCATCGGCCGGCACTTGGAAGTCGATCGAGCCACCGCGGCGCTCGGCCACCAGATCGCGGCCCGCTTCATCGGCCAGGATCAGTACCGCTTCGAGTTTAGAATCGATCGCGCCGGCGGCGCAGTTGATGATCAGTCGCTGCCCCTTGCTCGCTTCGAACGCGTAGTGGTCCACTGCCTTGGCCGACGCCGAAGCGTTGCAAATCGTGTTGAGCTTCAGCGGCATCGCGCTGGCCAGCGATGTGTTCGGAGCGCTGCGCAGCACTTCGGGATACTTGTCGACCGAAAAGACGCGCGACGACGAGATGCCCAGCCGCGTCATCACCCGCGCTTCGTAGAGTCCCGGCGGGCAATCGGCGGCAATCGTGACGATGTACTGACCGGCGATCGGTTGGCCGTTGGCATCGAGCTTGCGCTTGGCAGTCAGACCTGGATGCACGAAATGCAAGTCGCTCGCCTCTTCGAGATTGTCGCCGGTGATGGTGATTTCGACCTGCGTGCCGGCCTGCCCGCCCATCGGCGTCGTCGTCAACAGGCGCGGCAGCGGGATGCATACCGACTGAGCCATCCCGAGCGGGACGATGCCAAATGTGGCCATGCCCAGCGCGACGGCGCACAGGGTTGCTATGCGAACGGTTGCCATGCGTAACATCGAAGTATCCCAATTGGTCTTGTGTGGCACTGGCTATGCCAGTGGCTCTTTTTCGAAGTTTGCTGCGTTCAATACCCAATCACGCGCCAATGGCGAACTGTGTGTTGCAACAGGTCTAGCGGAACTTGGTTCGGCATTGGAACGCTTCATTTGCCCTACGACCCCTTCAACTTCGAAGCAGAAGACACTGGCATAGCCAGTGCCACACTCTGAAAAGCGCTGCTTCAAAACTTACGCGCCGGGTTGTTAGTGGTTGAACAAAAACTCTTTCGTGTTGATCAACGCCCAGAGGAGATCGCGGAAGTTCTCCTGGGCGGCTTGCTGAGGATTGAGCGGCTTGCCGTCGGCGGTGGTGCGCGGTTCGGCGAAGTAGTCGGTTGCCATCTTGAGTTCTTCAGGCCGCGGTGGGCGGCTGAAGGCGACTTGATAAACCTCGGTGATTCTTTCTTCGAGCGGTCGGTCCGATTTCGCCAAGCGATCGGCTCGGCCATCGGCCTTGGCGAGCTTGGCCTTGATGTCCCCGGCGTTCATCAAATGCAAACTCTGAGCGAGGCTGGACGATTGAATGCGCTCGCACTCGCAGACGCTTTCGTTCGATGGCCGCCCGAAGACCTTTAAAAAGGGCGAAGCTCGGTTGTAGCTGTTATCCGGCAGGGCGATCGCTCGCGTGCCGGGAGGCAAGTTCGGAAAATCGGTGCGAGCGCCGGTCAGGTCGTCGATCGCGTCGAGCAAGACTTCGGCCTGGAGCCGATGCGGATAATAGCGCGAGTAGTTCTGCTGGTCGGTGAGGTTGTGCTCGTTCGGCTCGGAGCTCAGTTGATACGTGCTGGAGCGGGTGATCACTCGCACCAGTTCCTTCAAATCGAAGCCGCTGTCGATGAAGTGCTTTTCCAGCGCAGCCAAGAGTTCGGGATTCGACGGCGGGTTGGAGTCGCGGATGTCGTCTTCCGGTTCGATCAAGCCGCGGCGCATGAAATGTTTCCAGTAGCGATTGACCACCGCTTTGGCAAAGAACGGATTGCTCGGCGAACTCATCCAGTCGGCCAGCTTCAATCGCGGATCTTCATCGGGCGCAATCTCGCCGATTTCATCGCCCAGAGCGGCTGGCTTCAACACTTTGCCGCTCTTGATGTTCGTCGCCGTGGCGATGCCGCGCTTGTGAAAAATCATGTCTTCGCCGCGCGTCGAAGTCGGCTTGCGACCGACCTGGCTGAAGAACGCGGCGAGGCTGTAGTAATCGTCCTGGCTCCAGCGTTCAAAGGGATGGTGATGGCACTGGGCGCACTGCATGCGAACGCCGAGGAACAGCTGAGCGACGTCTTCGAGTTGTTGCTTGGGTTCTTTGACGCGCTTGTACCAGGCGACCGGCGGGTTGGCGATCACGGTTCCGGTCGCGGCGAGCAGCTCGCGAACGATCTGGTCATACGGTTTGTTGGCCAGCAGGCTGTCGCGGACCCATGCATAGAAGGCGAAGTTCGACGTGATGTCGCTGGCATCGTCGCGGCGGTTCTTCAGCAGCGAAGTCCACTTGTTGGCGAAGAAGTCGGCATACTCGGGACTGCGAAGCAGCGCTTCGATCACTTCGTCGCGTTTGTTTTCCGATGTGCTCGCGAAGAACGCTTTCGATTCTTCGTCGGTCGGCAAGCGGCCGGCGATGTCGAGTGACACGCGCCGCAGGAAGGTTGCGTCATCGCACGGCGGCGATGGCGGAATGCCGAGCTCCTTCAAGTTGGCAAAGACCAGTTCGTCAACGAAGTTCTTAGCCGGTGGCAGTTGGTCGACCGTCGCCCCCAGCGGCACCGCGGCGTTGAAGACCGCCACCTTGCCTTGATAGCGAACCATCACGGCAACTTTGCCAGGAATGTCGAGAATTTTTACCAGGCCGCTGTCGGGTACCTCGGCCATGGCTTTGTCGTTCGATTCGTAGAGCGCGAGGCTGGTGATGTCGCGCTGACTGTCGTCGGAGTACTTGGCCAGCGCCTTGAGCTGCTGCTCGGTGCCAGGCTTGACCGAGCCGCGACTCGGTTCGACCGCGATCTCGACCAGCTGCGGCGCCGTGTCGCCATCGTACGGAGCTCCTTGGCGAATCCAGTTCAGCAGCAGCGAGTAACCTTCGGAGCTTGGATCGAGACGCACGCCGCCGCCGTGCGGGAGCGTGCCGGCGGCCTTCATCAGCAGCAAGCTGTGCTCGGGGGCTGCCGGAAAGATGCGGCGTCCGCGACCTTCTTTGACCAGATGTTCGTAATCCTCCTGCGGCTCGAAGCCGAGCAAGGAAAGCTGAAAGCCGTTCTGCCCATTGCCCGCTTTGGCATGGCACACGCCAGCGTTGCAACCGGCTTTGGTCAGCACCGGCACGACGTCGTTGACGAAGCTGACCGGCCGCTGGTTTTCGCCAGCAGATATCGCGGGCTTATTAGCAGAGGCCGAACTGTTTTCATTGGCTCGCACCGCCGCGGCGGAAAAGATCGCCGAGGTAGCAAAGCTTGCCACGACAGTCGCAGCGGCCAAGCGTCGAAGCCTGCCGCGCGAGCGGCAGGTGCAGTCTGGTAGAGCCATGGTGAGCTGCCCTGAGGGCCAAGGAAGGTGGGGTCGTGCGGCGCCGCAAAATCGGGCCGCAGTCATCAAAGGCGGGGTCCGCTCCAGTGCAAAGTGGGCTCGGGCGGATATCGTTATCTTAACCGAAACTAATCGTCGGCGTCCACCTGCGACAAACTTCAGGCAGGCTGGCTGTGCCGGCTTCTTCTCTGCGCCTTCTCCGCGCTCTCCGCGTCTCCGCGGTTAAAAATCAGCCTGTTACCCGCGGGTAATGACCTCATGCAAATTGAGGATCGCACGGCCCACCTGCACGCAGGCAGCCCGCTCGGCGGAGCTGACCGCTTTGCCGGCTGCCGGCTGATCGGCTTGGGCGTTTGGGATACCTTTTAATAGGGCTTCAGCCGCGGCGCTATCGGCGGTGTAGCTTGCGAGCGACTGGTCGTGCAGCTTCACGAGCAATTCCAGTTCCCGCGCCGATGGATCACGGGCCGTCGCGCTGCGGAAAGCTCGGCGGATGCGAGTTGCCTGGTCGCCTTCGCCCTGGACGAGCTGGTTGTCGGCTAGCGCGCGGGCCGCTTCGAGGTATGTCGGATCGTTCAGTAACACGAGAGCTTGCTGCGGGATGTTCGACTGGGCGCGATCGGCCGCGCATTCTTCGCGCGTCGGCGCATCGAAAGCGAGCATGCTCGGAT
>JBQCEI010000231.1:0-3780 GCA_051960375.1 Aureliella sp.
GTATTTTTATTTAAGTTTTTTTTTATTATGTTGGCGGTGTTGTCTTTGTTTTTTTAAAATAAAATTTTTTCTTATCCCCCCCCCCCCCCAAACCCCCGCGACGTCGCCACGCCCACATCCGGGAAGAACCTTCATTGGTAGGTTCGGACGTTCACCGGTTCGAACGTGAGAAGACCGACGAGCTAAAGGGTCTTGTTGAGAAGTGCTTGACGGACGAAGATTCGGAAGTGGTTTCGATTGCGAACAGCATTCTTGAAACCTTAGGCGGTAACGCAAAAGGAGCATGAATAAGCTCGCTCATCACGTAGACATTCATTGCCCCAGCTTGAGCAGCCTCGCTTTCGTGCCGGCCATGTGGAAACTGTGGTAGGAGACAGAATACAGATAGGTCGAGATTATGCGTGCAACCCCAACTCCCACTAACTGCGGAAATGCGCCATGACGACGCCTCGCTATCCATCGCTCTACCAGATCAACACCCGCGTTTGGCTGACGGAGTTGTCCCACGCCCTGGGACGGCGGGCGACGCTTGATGACATACCCGACGCCGAGTTGGATGCGCTTGCGAAAAAGGGCTTCGACTGGATCTGGCTGCTGAGCGTCTGGCAAACCGGGCCCGAGGCGCAGCAAGTCTCTCGCAGTAATCCCGAGTGGCGCCGCGAATTCCAGGAAACGCTGCCGGATCTCAGCGACGATGACATCCCCGGGTCTGGCTTTGCCATCACCGACTACTCGGTCCATACGGCCCTGGGCGGCAATGCGGCGCTGGCCCGCGTTCGCGAACGGCTCAAGCAGCGCGGCCTGAAACTGATGCTCGACTTTGTGCCCAATCATATGGGACTCGGACACCGATGGGTGGAGGAGCATCCGGAACATTTCGTGCAGGGCACCGAGGACGATTTGGCCCGTGCGCCGGCCAACTACATTCGCGTCAAGCGAAAGAAGGATTCCATCATCTTCGCTCATGGTCGCGATCCATACTTTCCCGGTTGGCCCGACACCTTGCAACTCAATTACGCCAACTCAGCTACGCAAGATGCGATGATTGCCGAACTCGTGAAGATTGCCGGCCAATGCGACGGCGTCCGTTGCGACATGGCCATGCTGGTCCTTCCCGACGTTTTTCAGCGGACTTGGGGCCAAACGGCGCCGCTCTTCTGGCCACGCGCGACTCAGGCGGTGCGGGAACGGGTGCCGGGCTTCACGTTCATGGCCGAAGTCTACTGGGATCTCGAATGGGCGCTGCAGCAGCAGGGCTTCAATTACGCCTATGACAAACGACTTTACGATCGGTTGCGCGAGAAACACGCGGGTCCCATTCGCGATCATTTCCGCGCCGGCCTGGATTATCAGGACAAGCTCGCTCGCTTTTTAGAGAATCACGACGAACCCCGGGCTGCCGCAACCTTCGATCCGGCCGTGCATCAGGCGGCCGCGGTCATTACGTTCTTGTCGCCGGGTTTGAGGTTCTTCCATCAGGGCGAGTTTGAAGGCCGCAAGAAAAGGATCTCACCGCACCTATCGCGCGGTCCGAGCGAACCGCACGACCAGGGACTGAACGAATTCTATGACGGGTTGCTCGCGATTTTGAAGCAGCCTGCTTTCCGCGACGGCCAATGGCAACTGGTAGATTGTGACCCCGCATGGAACGGCAACTGGACTAACGATTGCTTCATCGTGTTCACGTGGCAAGACCAAGCATCCGAGCGTTTTGTTGTTGCCGTAAACTTCGCGCCGCACCAGAGCCAGTGCCACGTGCGTTTGCCATTCGCGGATCTCGGCAACAAGAAATGGCGTCTCACGAATCAGCTTGGCCCCGGCGCCTACGACTGGAACGGCGATGACCTGACCGGACGCGGATTGTTTCTGGACATGGCACCCTGGGAGACGAGCGTGTTACTGCTCGCCCGGCAAACTGAGTTTGCTGAGACGGCGGCGGTCGATCAATAAATGCGCAGAATTGCACAGAGCGGCTAGGGCCGTCTTGGGAGTTCAGCGTCGGTCAGAACTTTTTTGGCGTCGGCTGACATCTTCCAAGTTGCCACTATGGTGCCGCGGTTGGCGATGCCACTTGCATCATCGGAAACCATAATCAGATTTTCGCCTACTTCGCTTAGGTCGTATGGAATCCAGAAAATCCGTGTCACAAGCTCGCCCGCTGTCAGCTTCTCGAAGTCCTTGCCACGGAGTCTGAGTTCGGCGGAGTTGAGTGAAACGATCTCCGCATTTCTGTCAGACAGGATAGCAACGTCGACCGATACGAATGCTCGCAGTGCTGGATTTGCGGGGAAGCCGCTGATTCGAAACTCGCTCTGCATCCCGGCGGGAAAGCTAAAGGTCGTTCCCTGGTTACTGGTTTGGGCCGCACCAGAGCGGTTGAGCCACTGGATGGAATTCGCACTGCGAACATAGTCAACCTGAACGCTGAATCGAGGCGACTGCATTTCAGCTGCCGCCGGTGTCGCTAAGGTTTGCGTTTTATCGGTAGCAGCTTCAGGTTGTCGCTTCTCGAACACAGCCGCTGCGCGATTGGTCGACCGCTCGGCCGAACCGGCTGATTCCGCGTCAAGCAACTCCCGTACGCGGCGCTCAATGATTTCGGAAGCAATACCTTCTCGCAGCTCGATCGTCTGTGAGATCTCAAGCAGCCGTGTCAGGAACTGGTGCACTTCGGCGCGCTGGAGCGATTGTCGGAGACGAAAAGCCTGGGTGACCCACTGCCGCAATTCGTTCTTTTCGGCCTCGTAGTTTTGTTTCGAATCGGCGCGCGACCGCAACAATTTGGCGATCTTCTGCGCTTGGGCTTCTGCTTGTCGCAGTTGGTCGCGAAGCGAATCGACGCTGGAGCTAGTGCCTGCGCTCGCCTGTGCATCAGCTTGGCCAGACTTTAAGGCTTGGTACAGTTCCTCGAGCGAGGCCAGCGTGTCGGCTCGATTCGGAACGGTCGGCTTCTGTGCCGCGGCGCTTGGCTGCGCCTTGTTGGACGCTCCGGATTCGTCGAGACGAAGAAGCAACACTTCGACTTCATCCAAAACTCGCGCATCGCCGCGAACCACCAAATCACCGACGCGCTGGTCGGCTACAACGGTGAGTTCAGTCGGCTTGAAAAGCGATTGCAGCATTGCCGCAGCACTGCCGGCATCGACATGCTTCAAGTTGAAGACTTTGAGGACCTCGTTTGCTTGGCGGGGCGCTTTTGCCTGAGCGGGCTTCGCAACACCCGCAGCAGGTTTTCTGGGCTGTGAATTGTCTGCCTTGTCCGGCTCTGCTCCCGCCGGAGGAGGCGTCGGCGATGCTGGCGGCTCAGGCGGTTGAGCGGCTCCGATAGACGCCAGGGCGGCGAACAGTAGTGATGCAAATGCGAGTGGGCGTCGAAGCATAGCATTGTGCCTTCGGGAAAGGGGAGAAGTACTGCTAACCGGGCCTACCGCCCGCCGGCTGATCGTAGGCTGGCAGGTTCATTCGGTTCGCCAAAACGGACTCTGGCGCTGTTCAAAACGTTGCCAGTCCTCGGACCACTGCTGCAGATCGCTTCCGACGGCATCCCAGTCTTGGAAAACGCTGGCGGGCTGGCCAGAAGCAGAGTTCTCACGGGGCTTCTGTGCAGCGTTTTGCCTCGGCGCGTCGCCATCGGCGCCACTGAAGATCAGGCTGCTGAAATCAGCATTCATTGAGACGCCGATGCACGTCGCTAGAACAGTCGTGGCGACAGACGCCCAAAGCAGTTTGCCGCGCAGTCCCCGGTGTGCTCGATGCTTGGACCACTTGAGGCATTGCAGC
>JBQCEI010000232.1:0-3120 GCA_051960375.1 Aureliella sp.
CAGGAACTTGTGCGGCAGAGCGGTCAGCATCCCTGCGCCGTCGCCGGTGTTCGATTCGCAGCCGCAGGCGCCGCGGTGATCCATGGCTTTGAGGATCTGATCGGCATCGAGCACGTTCTGGTGACTGGCGATGCCCTTGACATGCGCAATGAAGCCGACACCGCAGCTGTCTTTCTCGAGCGCGGGATCGTACAGACCTTGCTTGGCAGGTAAACCCTCGAGTGGTTTCATTGATAACTTCCTCATAACCTCAAACAAAAACGTTCAGCGTTTTCTGCTGACCCTGGGTTGGCGACGAGACGATCGGACCAGACGGGCGCCACGGAGCGGGCTCGGTCGTTGCCCGTTGGGCGCCTGGGGGCCAGCATGTTGCTGCGAACCAGATGACGGCGAACTGGATCCAGCGCTCGCCGCAGCATCGGTTGCAACACTCGGCGGCATAGCGACCGTTGTCGCGCTGCGGCCGTGAAAAGACTCGGCCTGCTCGCGAACCTGTGAGCCATTTTCGGACTCGCGGTTCGGGCTGGCCGAAGGCGCTTGCGGCCCAGAGGCCTCGGCGCCGGAGACAGCGGCATCGTCCTGTGCCACTTTCTGAAACAACAACTCATACAGCGCGCGGGCGGTTCGCCCCAGCGACGTATCGCGGCGCTGAATCACTCCCAGCGGGCGCTGCAGCGTCAACCAATCGCACGTCAGCGCCACCAGCGCGCCGCTTTCGAGCTCTTCGACAATCGCCGGACGCGGCAGAAACGCGACCGCGGCGTTCAGCTCCAGCGCGTGCTTGACCGAATCGACGTTGTCAAACTCGGCCGCGATCGGCATCGTGATCCCGATCGACCGCAAATAGCGATCGATCTCATGACGGATGCGCAAGTTTGGAGCAAACGCGATGAGCGATTCCAGTCCGAGATCCTCGGGCGTTACCCGCGGGCGAGCCGTTAGCGGATGACGGGCCGGCGCGGCCAGGACCATCGGTTCATCGCGCCAGTGCGTCGCCGAAATCGATTTCGACTGCTGCGGATAACTGACCAGCCCGAAGTCGACCGAACCCTGTTCGACCGCGCGATACACTTCGTCGGGATGACAGAACTGAAAACGCACTTCGGTCTTCGGGAACCGCTGCTTGAGTTCCTTCTGCAGCTCGGGCAGATAGCTGAGGCCGACTGAATAGATCGCGGCCACGGTCGTCCGGCCGCTGATCTCTTGTCCGAGCGAACGCACTTCCTCAGACAAGTTTTCAAACTGGCGGACCAGTTTGCAGCAGCCGCTATAGAAGACCTCGCCTTCGGATGTCAGCACGAACGGGCGCTTGGAACGATCGAGCAGCTGCACCTGGAGAAAATCCTCCAGCTGCTGCACCGCCTGGCTGGCGCCGCTCTGCGTCATGCCGTTCTCCTCGGCCGCTTTGGAAAAGCTGTGCCGAGCGACGACATCGCAAAAGACTTTCAAGCTTCGAATCTGAATTGCCACGCCGGCATCACCGTTAGGTTGTAAGCGTCTTGTTGTAACCCGACGCGTAAGCGAGGGACTCTTGTAACCCGACGCGTAAGCGAGGGACGAACCTGTCTCAGCGTCCAACAGCCATCTACGCAGCCTTCTCGGCGGGTGCGTCCCTCGCTTACGCGTCGGGTTATGTCCTTCGCTTAGGCGTCGGGTTACATGGGCTCTCGTCGTCCCCTGTTATCGGTCCGATGCCGCCCGCTCTAGCATCAATTTAGCTAATACTGCCGAAACATCCATCAAAAAGATAGATGCAAGTGTAACGACGCAAAAATAGCAGTCAATGCGGGTTTTCCCATCCGGGTCAGGGTTTTTGCTGTCTTAGCGCTGGGAGCGGGTATAATTCGGGCTCCGCTTTTCTTCGCTCCCCGCATTCCTCCGCATCCCAATGGAGAAGTTCCCGATGAGTCCCAAACCGCACGTTGGTCGCCGAAAGTTCCTTACCGCTGGCGCAGCGGCAGCCGCTCTCACCTTGGCCGCGCCGCGCATCGTCACCGCCAGCAAGACCGACTCCGACTTGATCATGGGCGAGGGCGACCACCGTTACCGCGTTCATCACGACTGGCCGCAGCTGCCCGATCGGTTCACTTGGCAGACCACGCACAACGTGGCGATCGATCGAGCTGGCAATCTCTACGTCATCCATGAAGGGCGGGCTGACCAGAAGGACCATCCGTCGATCTTCGTCTTCGACTCGGCCGGCAAGTACGTTCGCTCCTTCGGCAAACAGTTCCAAGGTGGCGGTCACGGCATCGAAGTCCGCCAGGAAGGGAACGAAGAGTTTCTCTATGTCTGCGCGTATCAGACCATTAAATCGTTTGCCAAGTTGACGCTCACCGGCGAAACCGTGTGGCAGCAGTACGCCCCGATGGAAAGCGGCAAGTACGCCGAAGGGGAAGCGGAGCTGGCCCGCGAAGGGCGGATCGATAAGAAGAAGGCTTGGGGCAAAGACAAGTTCCTGCCGACCAACTTCGCGTTTCTCGACGACGGCGGCTTCTTCCTGGCCGACGGCTATGGAGCGAACCTCGTGCATCGCTACGATGCGCGAGGCAAATGGCAAAGCTGCTTCGGCGGCGTCGGCGAAGGGAAGGGGACGTTCAGCACCGCGCACGGCCTGTGGATCGATCGCCGCGGCGACGAGCCGATTTTGGTCGTGACCGATCGGGCGCACCATACGCTGCAGCGCTTTAAGCTCGACGGCACCTACATCGATACGCTCACCGGCTTCGGACTGCCGGCCAACATCGACACGCTCGGCGACCTGATGCTCGTCCCCGAACTGCACGCCCGCGTATCGCTGCTGGGCAAGAACAACGAGGTGGTCGCTCATCTGGGCGCGGACGTCGACCGCGTCGTGAAGACCAAAGGGCTCCGCGAGCGCCCGCAGGAATGGCTGCCCGGCAAGTTCGTCCATCCGCACGACGCGTGCTTCGATCCCGACGGCAACATCTACGTCGCCGAATGGGTTTCCACCGGCCGCGTCACCAAGCTCGAGAAGCTGGCTTAATTCGAAGAAGTTTTGCCGTGCCCTGTGTGGGCCAGGGAAAAGACGATTAATTTTTTATAAAATATTTTTTTATTTAAAAAAAAAAAAAATAAAAAAACATAAAACAACACCAC
>JBQCEI010000233.1:0-8392 GCA_051960375.1 Aureliella sp.
TTAGATAAAAATCTTGCGCCCCCAACACAAAAAAATAACCACCCAACCCCCCCCCCGCGCCCCCCGCCCCCTCCGCGGTAAAAAACCAACGCGTTCACTGGCGAAAAGCTTTTGCGCCGCCCACTTACCACCTGCGGCATAGCTCTTGCTTTTGAATCGTGCACGTTGCTTCGACACCTTATCCAAGTCAGGAGTGCTCGACATGCCCAGACTCGCAGTTTACTTGTTCGCGTTTATGTGCTTCAGTGTTGCGCATGTTCAAGCCGACGAGCGCCGCGTGGAACTGTTCGCGGCAGCCGCCGATGGCCAGATCGATGTTGAGCTGACAGCCCCTTCGGCTCGCGAGGTATGGCTGCGAGTCACCAACAAAACGAACGAGCAACTTCGGATCGACTTGCCCGATGCCTTTGCAGCCGTACCGGTGCTCGGCCAGTTGGCGCCGCAGGGGAACTTGGGCCTCGGGATGCCGGCCGGCGGGTTTGGCAACAACCTCGGCATCGGACAAAACATCGGCAACTTTGGCAACGCGCCAGGCGGCTTAGGACAAGGAGGGCAAGGGATGGGCAGCCAAGGCTTAGGCGGAGGTTTTAATAATGGCGGCAACGGTATTGGTAACGGAGTCGGCAACATTGGCGGTGGCAACGGCATGTTCAACCCGCTGGGCAACGGGGCGCAGATGCGCGGCATGTTCCGCGTGCCCGCCGGTCACACCGGCAAGGTGCGAGCAGCGACCGTATGCTTGGAACACGGTAAACCGGAACCCAACTCGCGCATGCGTTACCGCATCGTGCCGATCGCCGAATTCAACAGCGATCCGCGCATCGCTTACCTATGCCGAATGCTGGCCGATCGCGAGATCACGCAAAACGTCGCTCAGGCCGCCGCCTGGCACATCGCCAATGGGTTGAGCTGGGAAGAGCTGGCCGCCAAAGATCGCGTGCGCTCGAAGTACTCCGGCAATCAGAAGTTTTTTAATCGCGATGAACTGCAGCAGTCGATGCGCGTGGTCGAGCTGAGTGGAGGAAGTTCTTACCGCGGAGAAGCGGAGAGCGCGGAGAATCTTCGCATCTCCTCGGCGGACTTTCGGGCTAGCCGATCCGCCGCACGATGACGTGATTGCCTTCGCGCTTGATAACTTCGACCCTCGTGCCGGGATCGAGAAAATCGCCTTCGGTGACGACGTCGACCAGATGGTCTGCAAAGCGTACTTTGCCGGCCGGCCGCAGCACGGAATCGGCCACGCCGAGATCGCCCACTGCGGGCACATACCAGTTGGCCGAAGAACCTGCGACGAGGCTACCGACCGAATCACCGATCGGTGCCGGTTCGACGTCGGGCGCCTCGAGGCGAAAGCGGCCAAGGCCGGGAAGCGAATCGAGAAAGGCCACCTGCGCGATCAGCGCGATGACGAGGCAGAACACCGCTCCAAGCACGATCAAGAGATTGTTGCGGAGCGTATTCCACTGTACGGTTGACTGCGGCAGGATGAAGTCTTGGCTGGCCATCACCAGCGACAGCACGATCAGGATCAACCCCGTAACGCCGAACGCTCCAAAGCCGGGCAGCACAAATAGTTCGACGCATAAGCAACTGAGCCCTAAGGCAAACATCATCACTTCCAGCCAGCCCGAAGTGCCGCCCAGCGCGTGGCTCCAGAAGAACAAACCGAAACACAGCAGCGAGATCAAGCCAGCGACGCTAATGCCCGGCACGCTGAATTCAACATACAGTCCGATCAGCCCGACCAGCAGCAGAAGGCCGCTGACAAACGGCCGGTTGAGAATGTAGACGGCTTGATCGACCCAGGTGCGTTGGGTAGAGACGATCTGGTCAATCTTCATCGCCGTGAGCAGGTTGCTTTGGGATTCGAAAGTGCCTTCGGCGATCATCAGCTCGACAGCCCGCGTGCCCGAGACGGTTAGAAAGCGATCTTGTCCCGATTCAGGGATCGCTGGGCCGATGGTGTATTCTTGCTTGATCTCCGGCAGCTCGATGTCGCTCGCGGTCAAATACGTCCGCGCTCCGGTCTTCTTGTTGCGAGCTTCGTAGACGACCAGCTTGCGATCGACCATGGCTTCGGCGACAGCCCCCGGCCGCTTCTTGCTGACTGCCATTTGATGAATCCACGCGGCGAGCGCGCTGACGATTTTTTGATCGGCGTGCTCGAATAGGCCATCAAGGAATTGGATCGGGCCAGCATCGCCAATCAGAGCCCGCGGGTTCATCAAGATGCGGTCGCAGCCCAGAGCTACGATGGCCGCGCCGCTGTAGGCTTCCTCGGGCACGTAGGCGATCGTCGTCGCCCAGTCGATCTCGCTCAAAGCTTCCGCCAGCTCCTCGGACGCTTCCAGTTCGCCACCGGGGCTCGTGATGCGGAGCACGATCAAATCGCACTTGCCGCGCTCGGCCGCCTTCAAGCGATTGAGCACGTACGCCTTCATGCCGTCGAAGATCGCGCCGTTCAGCTCGATCACCATGGCTTTGCGGTATGGGCGTGCCAGCAGCGGATCGGCGGCGACGGCCTCTTTGGCCTCTGCGCTTCGCTGTGCAACATCACGGGCGAATCGTTCAAACTGCTGGTCCGGTTCCTGCTGCGCGGCTCTGGCCTCCGCCTTTTCCTCCAGTTCGGCAGGTTGATCGGCCGGCTGCGCTTGGTCGGCCGGTTCCGGTGCAGCGTCTTGTGCTAGTGCCGCGCTGGCGCATACGCCAACGAAGAAAACCGCCACTAGCTTTAATACCGACGCAATGCCGAAGCCCCTCACCCCCCAGCCCCCTCTCCCCGAAGCGGGGCGAGGGGGAGAGAAGAGTTTGATACCGCAGGCGCCGAACATTGCATGGCTCCCCCTCGCCCCGCTTCGGGGAGAGGGGGCCGGGGGGTGAGGGGCCTTTGCAGACCAACTGTGGTTTGTCGGGCTTTGTGGCGGGTTCGTCCCTCGCTTAGGCGTCGGGTTACCAACCGAGCGCCACTGCGTTGCCGAAGATGCCGTCGCTTCGCGACTCAAAACCTCTTCACCGCGCATCGGCCAGTGGGCGTTGATACAGTTCATGGTGAGACGCCTTCACGCTCAGAGGGCGTTGCGTAATCGATAATACTTGAGGCCGGGAATCAAAAAGCAAGCGGCAGCGACGACACCATAAATCAACTGAGCAAACTGCGGCACCAGCGCCATGGCGACGCTGGTGGCAAACAGGCAAGCCGCCTGAATGTAAAACGCTCCGGTGAGAATCCCCGCCTTGATCAAAAAGATCATGCCGGTGATCACGCCCAGCAGCGGCGACAGCTTCAGTGGCTCCAGGTTCAGCCACCACTCCAGCGGCCACAGCATCGCGATGGCGATCAAGCTGGCGCCCCACACGTGAGCGATCTGGCGTTCCACGAACGTCACCGGCCCCACCTGGCGGCGCATGGCCCAGAACACCGCGGCCCAGGCTCCCAAGCCGATCGTCCACAAGGCTGCGTACCACAACCGGTTCTTCACATCGTACCAGACCAGCGTTTGCGTGAGTAAGCAAGCGACCAGCAGGACGACGCTGTGCCACATCCACAGCAGGCCCCAGTTCTCGAGCACCGAAGCATGATGCGTTTCGCGAAACCACCGCGCGACGACATCGGAGAACGTGCCGCCGCGGGCAGAGACCGGTTCGTCGCGCACGAACGATTCGAGATCCTCGGCCAGTTTGCCCGCACTGGCGTAGCGCAGGTCGGGTGGCTTCTGCAAACAGCGAATGACGATCATTTCCAGATCGCGATCGATCGACGGCTCGAGCAGTCTCGGCAACGGCGGATCGTGTTCGATGACCTTCAGCGCCATCTCGATCGGAGAACTGGCCAAGAAGGGAGGCCGGCCAGTGAGAGCGTGATACAAGACCGTGCCCAGACTGTAGATGTCGGCCGCTGGGCCGCTACTGGCGCCGCGGCCGGCCGCTTGTTCGGGCGCCATATAGGAAGGCGTCCCCAAGATCGAGCCGGTATGGGTCAGTGCGTTTTCGCTGTTGATGAACTTGGCCAGTCCGAAGTCGGTCACCATCGGCCGGCCATCGGCGCCGATCAGGATGTTCGACGGTTTGATATCGCGATGCAGGATGCCTTCGCTGTGAGCGTGATCGATCGCGCGGGCCACTGCCGCGAGCAACTCGGCCGCTTCGCGCTGCGGCAAGGGACCGTCTTCCAAACGCTCGGCCAACGTTTGACCGATAATCAGCTGCATGCTGAAGAAGGGAGTTCCGTTGAAGTCCCCGACTTCGTACACCGGGACGATGCCTGGATGATCGAGTCGCGCGGTCGCTTGGGCTTCGGCGAGAAAGCGCTGCCGTTCTAGTTCCGAACTGATGCGTTCGCGCTGGATCATCTTCACGGCGACCTGCCGCTCGAGGCTGATCTGCCGGGCGCGATAGACGACTCCCATGCCGCCGCGGCCGATCTGTTCGATCAGTTCGTAATCGCCCAGCTGCTCGCCCAGCGGTTCCATGGTTCGATCGCCGCCGAACCCCAGTAGCGGGAAGCGGCTCGCGTTGCTCGAGCCGCTCCGCGGAAAGAGAGCTTGGTCGATCGTCGGTTCATCGGCGGTACTGCTGGCGTTCAGCCCGACCACATCGGCCAGCAGCAGCGCGGGCCAGACTTCGCGGAGCTGGCTGGCCAGCGGCGGATGCTCCGCCAGCAGCGTTTCCAGGTCGAGCGTTTCGCCGCGCTGCATCTTGTCGAGCTGTATGGCGACGATTTCCGCCAGTTGCTGCTCGAGCGCGTCGCCTTGGCTCGTTTCGCTTTCGACGGCCGCAGCGCCGGCGAGGGCATCGGGATTGGAAAGCGACTGAGAAGGTACCGCCACGGCTTTAATCTCCTGAGCTGTCGGCCGAGGCGGTGTCCTGATCGAGCAGTTCTCGCAAGCGCCGAATCGCTCGCAGGTACCGCATGCTCGCCGCTGGCTCGGTCAGCCCGAGCGACGCGGCGATTTCGCTGTTGCTGAGCTGTTCGTAGTGCCGCATCAAGATGATCTCGCGATCGGTCTCGCCCAAGCGGCCGATGGCGCCTTCTACGTGAACCGCCAGTTCGCGCTGCGTGGCGGCAGCGGCCGGCGTCATTTGGGGATCGCAGAGCTGAGCGGCGATATCGAGCGACGATTGATCCACCCCGCCGCGCACGGCCAGCGGCTGCTCGCGGTCAAGTGACCGTTTGGCCGAGACGCGATGGCGGCGATGAGCGTCGATCAAGCGGTCCTTGGCAATCTGCCGAATCCACAGGTGAAAGGCCATCGCCGGGTTTTGCAGGTAATCCTGCAACCGGCGGTTGGCTTCGATCAGCACATCCTGCACGACGTCGCTGACGTCGACTCGGCGTTTGATCCGCTGGTCCATCCGCATTTGGATCATGCGGTGCAGCGATTCGCGATGCCGCGCAAGCAAACGCTCGACCGCCTGGCTATCTCCCTCGCGGACGTCCTTGAGGAGCTCGGCAGTATTGTCGGCGTCTGGCCAAATCGACTTTGTCATGTACTCGCTCGTTCTCGCGTCGCGCTGACGGGCAACCCATTCGTATTATAGCGGAGGCGACAAGAGGAGTGGCTGTTTGTCATCCTCCGCGCCCTCCGCGTCCTCCGCGGTAAAAAACGGGCGCAGCCGCGGGCCGGATATGTCAACTGTTTCGAAGAGAGCACCCGCCGCGGAATTGGCCCAGTCGGGGACCGCGGCCAGCCGATCCTCACTTTCGACGAGAAGCGCCACCCGAGCCATTCATGGATGACATGGCCCGAGGCGCTCCCCACTTATCGAAACCCGAACGCGACCACGGAACGGATTCCACGGTTGGGCGCTTTCAACGAAGCGCACACAGATTGAGGGATCCGCAGTGATGTCAAAACGAGAGACTTTTCGGGTCGTAACGCGTGGCAGCGACGGCAAGCTCCGCATTCGCGACTTTCCCAGCAGCGAGCCGCTCCTGCAAATGCACACGCAGATCGGAATCGATGACTGCAGCACCGACCTGGCTCTGCGCGGCCTGCCCGTTTTCCGCGGCCTGATCGGGCCGATGCCCGACGGCAAATCGGTCATTCGCTACGAATCGCCCGAAGTGTTCGAGACGCTGACCAAAGAATGGAGCGCCTCGAAGGCCAAACGTCGCCGCCGCCGCAGCCCCACGGCCGAAGGCGAAGTCGAGCAGTTGTAGATCAGCCGCTTTTAACCGCGGAGGATGCGGAGAGCGCGGAGGATTCGGTGCTACGCTTGCCGCTCTGGCCACTCGATGTTGGATAGGTTCGCTAGCGCCAACAGCAGCGCCTGCGTGCCGCTCTTGGCATGTCCTTGAGCAGCCAGGGCCTGATACAACTGCTTGGCCAGCGCCAGCCCCGGCAAGGCCAGTCGCATGCGCTCGGCTTCGGCCAGCGCAATGCCCATGTCTTTAATGAAGTGCTCGACAAAAAAGCCGGGGGCAAAGTCGCCGCGGATAATGCGCGGCGACAGGTTGGATAGCGACCAGGAACCTGCCGCGCCGCTGCTGACCGATTGCAAAACCGTCTCCAGGTTCAGCCCCGACCGGTAACCGTACAGCAGCGCTTCGCACACGCCGACCATGTTCGAAGCGATCAAGATCTGATTGACCATCTTGGCGTGCTGGCCCAAGCCGGCCGGGCCCTGATGCACGATCGTCTTGCCCATCGCTTGCCAGCAGGGCATCAGCGATTCGACCACTTCGGCGTCGCCGCCGATCATGATCGACAGCCGTGCTTCGCGGGCTCCGATGTCGCCACCGGAAACCGGCGCATCGACCGCGTGCACCGATTTGGCACGCGCTGCGGCATAGATCTCTTGCGCTAGCGACGGTTCGCTGGTCGTCATATCGACGAGCACCTTGCCGGCGGTCGCAGCCGACAGCGTGCCTTGCTTGCCGAGCGTCACTTCGCGCACGTCGGCCGGATAGCCAACGATGGTGAAGACGACGTCGGCTTGCTCGGCCACTTCCGCCGGCGAACCGGCCAGACGCGCTCCGGCGGCGACCAGCTCCTGAGCCTTCTCCGGCGTGCGGTTGTAAACGACGCAGGGAAAGCCTGCGGCGATCAAATGCCCGCACATGCTCTTGCCCATCACCCCGGTGCCGATCCAGCCGATCGTCGTTTGCTCAGGCGAAATCTTCAGCGCCATCGGGTTCCTTTCCAAGTTCAGCTAGTCGGATTTACCGCGGAGACGCGAAGAGCGCGGGAAGAGCTAAGCCTTCACAGTTGATTCTGCGATCGCTTCGGCGATGGCCGAGCACAGCGGGGGCAGGTTGTGCATGGTCATGCCAGCTACGTTCATCCGACCGGTGCCGACCATGTAGACCGCGCGATGCGTTCGCAACCAGTCGACTTGAACCGGGGTCAAGCCGCTGTAGGAGAACATGCCCTTCTGGTCGAGCAAGAACGAAAAGTCGGTTTCGCAGCCCGCCTCGCGCATGCCTTGCACAAAGCCGTGGCGCATTGTGTGAATGCGCTCGCGCATCGCCGCCAGCTCGCCCAGCCACTGTTCCTTCAATCCGGCATCGCCCAGGATCGCAGCGACGATCGCTGCGCCGTGACGTGGCGGATTGGAGTAGTTAACGCGCACCGCTTGCTTGAGCTGGCTGAGCACGTGCTCGGCGTTCTGGTGTGACTTGGCAACTGCCAGCAGCGCGCCGACGCGCTCGCTGTAGAGCCCAAAATTCTTGCTGAACGAGCTGCACACGAAGTACTCCGAGTGCTGCGCGGCGATCTGCTTGAGGCCGATCTGGTCCTCGACCAGGCCATCGCCGAAGCCTTGATAGGCGAAGTCGAGAATCGGCAGAATGCCACGCTGGGCAGTCAGCTGAGCGATCTCGTTCCACTGCTCGGCCGTCGGATCGATGCCGGTGGGATTGTGGCAGCAGGCGTGCAGCACGATCGCGTCGCCGACACGAGCTTCGCGCTCGAGCGTGTCGACGAGAGCTGACATGTCGAGCGACTTCTTGTCAGCCGCTAGATACGGATAGACTTTGCTTTCCAGTCCGGCTCGCTGGAAGATGCCGAGGTGATTGGGCCAGGTCGGATTGCTGAACCAGACGCGGCTGTGCGGATACTGGACGGCCAGAAAATCGGCTGCCACGCGGAGTGCGCCGGTGCCGCCAGGCGTTTGCACCGCGGCCACGTTCTCCAGCGGGCAAATCCCGCCGAGCACCAACTCGCTGACCAGCCTATCGAAATCCTTCAGGCCGTCGATGCCGAGGTAGCCTTTGGTCGTTTCGGTCGCCAGCAGCCGGGCTTCGGCTTTCTTGACCGTATCCAAGATGCATGTCCGGCCCTGAGCGTCCTGATAGACGCCGATGGTGAGATTGATTTTGCCGGTCCGCGGATCTTTGTTGAACGTTTCCCCCAAACCTAGGATCGGATCGGGAGGAGCCGCGGCGATGGAT
>JBQCEI010000234.1:0-2187 GCA_051960375.1 Aureliella sp.
CCGGCGCGAGCCCTTCGCTCCACTTCAGCTCCAGACCGAGCTGGCTGGCCAATTGGCTCATCACCGCGTGCAGCGGCTGAGCTCGGTCCTGCTTGATTGTGTAGCGTTGTTTGAGCAGCGACTCCTCTTTGGAACCGGTCCGCTGACGCCTGCCACCTCGCGTCGGACTCGTCGGGCTCGGCGAACCGGCCGCGTTGCGAGCAGTGCCGTTGGCCGCGGCGCGTGGCGGACTGTGCAGCAAGCGCAGGTGGGCTGCAGTCGAGCCCGAGAGCACGACCTGTTTGCCGGCTCGCTCGAGCTTGGCATCGGGAAACTCGCTCGTCACCGCCGCAATGTTGACCTCGGGCACTTCGCTATAGACCGCTTGCCAAGGGCCGGCCTTGGGCATCGCCGCGATCCGCAGTTCGCCGAGCTGGCGGCCGACGGCGCAGCGATCGAAGCCGCCAAACAGCAAAGTCAATTGCGTCGCGACGGTGCACGGATGCAGCCCGCCGGCATTCATCAGATCGTGCGGCAGCTCGGCCGCGGGCCGAAAGCCCCACGTCTTGGCAATCTCCTGATACAGCTCGGTCGGCGTGGTGAGCATCGGCCAAGAGAGCGGTCGCAGCTGCGCAGCATTGGCGCCACTTGCAGCATTGGGAGCATTGGCGCCGCCGCGGGCGAGATCGGCCGGCTTGACCGAACCGCGCGACAAATGGTCGTGCAGGCGCACCGCGGTGTACTGCATCGATGCCAGGCGATCGCGAGCAGCGATGGTCACCACGTTTTCAACCAGCCCCACTTCGGCGTCGCACTGCTGGGCCAAACGCGCCAGACACTGGCCCAGCGTCGTCTCGGCCCGCGGCAAGCTGAGGGGTTTATCGGCGTCGACCTGGCGGTCGATCCAGTAGCTGAACTGATACACCTCTGCCAGCTGCGCCACGGTGGTTCGCAGCGTGATGCGATCGCCGAAAACTTGCGCCGGAGCGTCGAGTTGCTCGGCGGCCACGCGCACGCTCGGCAGCGCGAGCAAGTTGAACTTCACTTCCGGATCTGCCGCCCAATTGTCTGATGGGCTGCACCAAAAAACTGTTGCAGCGGCCATGCAGACCAGTAAAGCGCGCATACCGAGCCTCTGTTTCGCCGTGAGTAAACCCTGGGAAACCAGGGGCTCTGCGCTATTCATGCTGCGCAGATTGTGATGAGTTTGCAGTTTCGCAGAGGCCTCGCTGCAGGTGCGGACTTAGCAGCTTGATCGCAGAAGCGTTGTGCATCAGTGCGATGCTTGCGATGGGGTACATCTGTGAACGTTGTCGCCGACTCTTCACTGATTATACTGAACCGGTCGAGCGGCGTGAGCGCTGCGCAAGTTTCCGCCCGTCACAACTACTTTGAGTAACTGCTTAGAAAGTTCCGGATAGTGGAAGAACGCGCAACTCATAACGCGGTACTCCTGAAGTCGTATCACCGCTATCTGCAAGATGGCGACACGGCGCGCTTCATTCAATCGGTGGCATCGCGTTATTCGGTCGCCACGCTCTTGCGCGTCATCGTTGAAGGCGATACCTATCGCCGCCGCGCGGCCGTGTTGTCCCTGGGCTTCATCGGCGACATCAGCTGCAATGAAGTGCTCGGACCGCTGCTGTGCGATCGCGATCGCAAAGTGCGTCTAGTCGCCGACGATTCGCTGCGCTCGATCTGGTCGCGCGACGGCTCGCCCGAACAGCGACGCCTACTCGAACGTGTCATGCGTCTGAATGAATGCGACTACTACGCTCAAGCGATTGAACTGGCAACCGAACTGATCGACAGCAACCATCAGTTCGCCGAAGCCTATCATCAGCGCTCGCTGGCACTGTTTCACACCGACGAGATCGCCGCAGCGATCGAAGATTGCCGCCGAGCTCTGCAGCTGAATCATTATCACTACGCCGCCATGATCGGTCTGGGCCACTGCCATCTCGAACTCGGCGATCTGCTCGAAGCGCTCCACTGGTTTCGCTCGGCCCTCGAAACCTATCCCGACCTCGAACCGGTCCGCGTCCAAGTGCGGCGACTCGAGATCGCCATCCAGGAGATGTAACTCGTGTGGCACTGGCTATGCCAGTGTCTTCCCACTCGAAGTGCCGAGGCTCGATGCCACAACGAAACACTCGAATGCCACTTGCTTATGTCCAAGACTGCAGCGGTGTGGGGTTCGACGTTGGT
>JBQCEI010000235.1:0-2489 GCA_051960375.1 Aureliella sp.
ACGGCAGTCCCTTGCCGTCAGCACCCGGCAAGCCGGCCAGCCCGCACCCACATCTTCTTCATATTGCCGCGAAGCGGCCAAAGAAGAAAAGCTAGTCGGGCACAGTCAGCCAGTATCGTCTCGGGCAGCGCTAGAAGATGCGAGCCCAACTGTGGGACGGCAGTCCCTTGCCGTCAGCACCCGGCAAGCCGGCCAGCCCGCACCCACATCTTCTTCATATTGCCGCGAAGCGGCCAAAGAAGAAAGGCTTTTGTGGCACAGTCGGCCTGCTTGCCGGGTGCTGACGGCAGGGGACTGCCGTCCCACATTAGCCCACCAACTTTTCTCGCTGCCTTAGAGGTATGTTACCGGCCTGCGCTGGCGGTGTGAGGGACCGAGGAAGACTCTTCGAGAATGTTCGGCTGCGCGGGGCGCGAATCGCGTAAGCGCAGATCGGTCTCGCCGGTGATCAGACGCGCCGAACGATCCCGAGTGAAGAACGTCCAGCCCCACTGCATGAACACGAGCACCCGGTTGCGGAACTGGGTGATCTCGACGATGTGAATCACCAGCCACATCAGCCAAGCCAAGATGCCTGAAAAGCGGTGCTTGCCCATCTCGACCACCGCGCGGTAGCGGCCGATCACGGCCATCGTGCCGCGATCGTTATAACGGAACGGGCGCGTATTGCGCCCGGCCACGCTATCGGCTATGCGCTGAGCGCAATACTTGCCCTCCTGCATAGCCACCGGCGCCAGGCCCGGAAGCGGTTTGCCATCCTGCATGGCAGTCGCCATGTCGCCGATGACCATCACATTGGGATAGCCCGCCAGGGTCAAGTCGGCGCCGACGGGAATTCGTCCGGCTCGATCGGTCGCAATGCCGCTGGCTTCCGATAGCCGCGCCCCCAGCGGCGAAGCTTTCACACCGGCGGCCCACACAAACGTCTCAGCGGCAATCGTTTCGCGCTTGCCATCGTGTTCGAGCGTGACGCGGCCCGGTCCCATGTCGACCGCTTTGGTCTTCGTCCGCACTTCGACGTTCAGCTTATGCAGCGCTTCGAGCGATTTCTTCGGCAAGTCGCCGCCGAACATGTCGAGCGTATACTCGCTGGCTTCGACCAGCACGATGCGAGCTTCGTTCGAGCGAATCGTGCGAAAATCGTGGCGCAGCGTGTAATTCGCGATGTCGGACAGTGCGCCGGCTAGCTCGACGCCGGTCGGTCCGCCGCCGACGATCACAAACGTCAGCCATGCCCGACGGCGCACGGCGTCGGTCTCCTTCTCGGCCGCTTCGAACGCGTACAGGATCCGCTTGCGAATCTCGGTCGCGTCTTCGACCGTCTTCAGCGCCGGCGCAAACTCGGCCCATTCGTCGTGGCCAAAGTATCCTTGAGTCGCACCGCCTGCGACGATCAACCAGTCGTATGGCACTTGGCCACCGTCGCGCAGCATCACCAGCCGATCCTTCAAATTGAAGCCGACCACTTGAGCCATCAGGACGCGACAATTGCGCTGATGCCGCAAGATGCCGCGCAGCGGCGAAGCGATGTTGGCCGGCGAGAGCACGCCGGTTGCCACTTGATAAAGCAACGGCTGGAAGAGGTGATAATTGCGGCGGTCGAGCAACGTCACTTGCACCGGCGCCGAACGCAAGTGCTTGACCGCCGCCAGTCCGCCAAAGCCGCCTCCAACGACGACCACTCGAGGTTGCTCTGCCATGTCGTACACCATTTGCTAACAAGCGATTGAAACAACGCTCCATCATCCTGCGTGCAAGTAGTGTACCCTGTTTTGAACAGTCGTTTCTCCGCGCGATCCAGTGTGGCACTGGCTATGCCAGTGCTCCTTTTTCGAAGTTTACCGCGTTCATGCCCACAAACGCCGCTCCGAGGGCAAGCTGTTCGGCAACATTTCCCGGCCGGAGTTCGATTGGCACTGGAACGCTTTACCGGCCTTCTGATCCATCCAACTTCGAAGCAGAAGACACTGGCATAGCCAGTGCCACACAGGAAGTTGCGCAACTTCAAACTCATGGCGTCGGGTTACAAATCGGCTAGCGGCTTGTCGGCGTCGCCAAAGCGCTCGGCGGGCAAACCCATGCGGTGCATGAGCGACAAGTAAAAACTGCACAGCTTACGATTCTCGTCGCCGCGCTCCGTGTAATCGAGCACGCGCCCGGTGGCCAACGCCCCGCCCAGTCCGCCGGCGGTTAGCAGCGGCACTTTGCTCGAATCATGCCGGCTGCCCGACCACATGTTGTTGACGAACATCAAGCAGCAGTTATCCAGCACGCTCCCTTCCCCTTCGGGCATCTTGTCGAGCCGCTCGGCCAGGTAGGCCAGTTGGCTGCAGTAGTAACGCGAGATGCGTTCAAACTCGGGCGAGTCATCGTGGTGTGAAGCCGAATGATGCGCGTTGCGAGCGTCGAGGAACGGATAGAACAGTCCCGAAATATCGCGGCACAGCAGCAGCGTCGCAAACCGCGTCTTATCGGTCTGAAAGGCCAAG